>CAMNCR010000136.1 GCA_946534455.1 uncultured Clostridia bacterium
CTTTGGAGCAGGCCCTGCGCTCCCTTTCGGTTGACTCGCTCGGGTCGCTTTTGACTTCGTCAAATGCCCCACTGGGGCAACGCTTCCCTCACTCCCCAGATTCAATAACCGCCTGCAGATGCAGGCGGTATTTTTATGGCTATCAGATCAGCCAGGAGCTGGCAAAGAGGAGCTGGGCGAGGTAGTAGGTGATCATGATGATCCAGGAGAGAACCTTTGGAGCGGGGAACAGAAGCCGGTAGCAGAGGATGCTGTCGCTGAGGAAGAGCAGGGCACCGGCGATGGAGATCAGGATGCCGGAGAGGGAATAAGCGGCTACGCCGCCCGCCACACAGACGGCGCACAGGGCGCAGAGCATAACCGCATAGAGAATCAGAAGGGGGAGCTGCTTTCCGGCCTGCTTCCGCCAGCGATACAGCAGGAAGAGGCTTCCGGCCAGCAGCAGGACGAAGCAGATGACATGGGTCGCCGTGAAGGGGAATCGCTGCATGAAGCATGCGAAGTAAAAGATGTGACCCGCTATGAAGAAGCCTGCTCCGGCTGGAAAATTGAACTCAAGCACGCCATCCGCCACCATATGCAGCAGGAGAGCCGCTACGCAGAGCCAGGCCATCGGATCGAGACGGATGGCCGCGGTGAGCGCGATAATCAGGGCGCAGGCGGTGCCCAGACATTTATAGATCGTGGCCATGACCGGGCGCAGCGATTTCTTATAATGCATGAACAGGGGGAGACAGGTTCCCAGACACAGGGCCGCGGCCAGCAGACTCAGCAGCATGGACAGAACCTCCTTCCGAATGGCGCCGATTATTCGTTCGGATTCCAGGGCATGAGGAACATATTGATATACAGGGTCTTATTATTATAGGTATACTGATAGGAGAAAATGCTGCTTTCCTGCCGGGTGCGCTCCTCCTCGGGAACAAGGGTGATATTATTCTTTTTTTCCGCGCTCATGTCATAATCCCGGACGAACATGCGGATTGTATGGGTCGCTTTTTTATGCCCGTCCTCGTAGCCGGGGGAGGAAACATTGCCTTCGATGGTCGTGATGCGATAGCGGGTATCGGACAGCTTCTCGACATCATACACCAGGCCGACATGATAGAGGCCTGAGATACCGTATTTGGACATCTGATTTCCGAACACGGCGATGAAGCCCTTCTGCGGGATCATGGTCGTCCGGTACATCTTCTGATAGCCGGTGACCAGCTTGCCGACGCCGGCTTCCTTCACATGAACCACGCCGGGAACCTCGCCGGCCTTGATATCATTTTTTTTCTGCATGGGGACATCGTGCTGCAGCATGCACCAGGTGATAAACCCGCCGCACCAGCCATAGCCCGTGTGGGATCCGTTCCAGTCGGTATATTTATTGCGCTTTTTCAGCTCCAGGCCGTCGCCGGCGATCAGCTCCTCATAGGCCTGATCGAGCACCTGCTGAATCTGTTCAGGGACCTCCTGAATGACCTCGGTCTGGATTTCCAGGGGGGCCGGGGTCGGGGTGGACTTGGATTTGGCCGCCTGCGCGGGGAGGACGGAGAGAAGCAGCAGGAGGGTGAGCAGGAGAGCGGTCAGACGTTTCATGGTTTCGTGTTCCTTCTTTCTTCATGCGCGGGCAGCCTGCCCGCGTTATTGGACCCTTTCGGGATAATTCTTCATATAGGTAAAAATATCCTTCGCGATCAGGGCGGAAGTTGTTCCGCCGGTTTCTCCTTCCGCGATGTTTTCAGTCAGCACGCAGAGGGCAAAGGGCAGATCCGGCTGGGCATTGAAGCCGACGAACCAGCCATAATTCACCTTCCGGCCCTGAACCGTCGACTCGGCTGTCCCGGTTTTTCCCCGGATGTCCAGGGTCGTGACCGAGGCGCGGGAGCCGCTGCCTCCGCCCTGGACGACGTCCTTCATCATGGACTGCAGCGCGGCGGCGGTCTCCCGGGTGCATACGCTGCCCACCGTGGAGGAGGACCAGGGAAGCACCGCCACGCCGGAAACGGACCGGACGCTCCTGAGCAGCCGCGGCTCGGGCATGACACCCTGATTGGCCACCGCGGCCGCCATCAGGCAGAGGTGCATGGGGGTGGCGGCGATGGCCGACTGCCCATATCCGGAGGCGGCCAGCGCCTCCTGCGTCTGCGCTCCGGAAGGATAGACGGAGTTTGCGACCACCAGATCCCGGAAAAGGAAGTTGTCTCCGAAGGCGAATTGCCGGGCTTCTCTGCGAAGCGCGTCCGGGCCGAGCTCCAGCGCGGCCGCGGCATAGACACAGTTGCAGGAATGGAGAAAGGCCTGCCGGAGGGTGAGCTTTCCGTGCACGGCGTTCTGAAAGTCATGGACGGAGAAGGTATCGGACAGATCGAGATGGCCTTCGCAGGTAAACTGCCGGTTGACCGCGTCCGGATCCCTTTCCAGGAGGGCGGCGGTGGTGACGATTTTGAAGGTGCTGCCCGGAGGATAAAGCGCCTGGGTGGCGCGGTTCCAGTAGGGCTGATCGAGGGTGGCGATGAGGCTTTCCGTGGCCTGATCCGGATCAAAATTGGGCAGGGAGAGGAGCGCCAGAACCTCCCCGGTGCGGTAGTTGATCACCACCGCCGCTCCGCTGTGGCCCTCGGTTTCCCGGTGGCCGGAAAAGGCGCGCTGGATGGCGGTGCAAAGCTCCGCGTCGATGGTCAGGGTCAGGGTGTTTCCGACGCGGTCCGTTTTTCGGATCAGACGATAGACCGAATCCAGCAGGGAGGACTGATATCCGTAGAGATACCCGGACTGGAAGGATTCCACCGCGTTGGCGATTCGGCCCTGGCGGTCTCCCAGCAGATGCACGAGGGCGGCCCGGTCTGCGGAGGTATCCCGGTACTCCCGCCGTCCCTCCTTCGTGGTGGCGAGAAGGATGCCGTTGCGGTCCAGAATATCGCCGGCCGTGACGGCCTTCTTCTGGGCCGTGAGGCGGGTATTGGTGGCGCGGGAAAACCAGCGCGTGCTGTAATGGGCCAGATTCCAGCCGCCCCAGACGGCCAGCCCGACCAGGGCGAGGGACAGCAGCAGAGCGACGATCTTATACCGGTAGCGCTGCTGTTTCATGGGCAAGCCTCCTTTCTACGGGTGCAGCATGGCCAGATGAAGGTCCTCCTGCAGGTGGTCCTCATTCAGGCTTCCGACGCCCTGAATGAGGCCGACGAGGCACATGCTGGCGACCAGCGAGGTGCCGCCATAGCTGACAAAGGGAAGCGTGACCCCGGTCAGCGGAATGATTTTGAGCACGCCGCCGATGATGAGCAGCGTCTGCAGGCCCAGGAGCAGGGTCGCGCCCATGGCCAGGAGGCCCTGGAAGCCGGTCCGCGCGGAGGCGGCGATCATGGCGCCGCGGCAGATCAGCGCGGCGAACATCAGCAGCACACAGCCGCCGAAAAACATGCCAAACTGCTCACAGATGACCGCAAAGATGAAGTCCGAGGTATGGATGGGGATGGAGGTTGGGGAGCCCAGCCCCAGTCCCACGCCGAAAATGCCCCCGCTGGCAATGGCTGTCAGACTCTGCACCAGCTGATATCCCGCTCCGAGCTCATCCTGCCAGGGATCCTGCCAGATGGCCACCCGCTGGCGGACGTGGGCGAAATGCCGGTAGCCCCACCAGGCGCCGCCCGCGCCGCAGGCCAGGCCGGCCAGGGTGACGGGCAGATTGCCGGAGGCAATCCAGAAAAGCAGAAGCGAGGTGAGGAAATACAGCAGCGCGGTGCCGAGGTCCCGCTGAAGCATCAGGAGCGCCAGGCAGGCGACGACGATCCCCAGCAGAGGGAGAAGGCTGCGCCGGCTCAGGAAATGCGCCAGGATCAGGATCAGGGCGACCTTGACCATTTCACTGGGCTGAAGGGAGAGGGAGCCCAGGAAGATCCAGTTCTTCGCGCCGTTGATCTCCCGGCCGACGAGCGGCGGAAGCGCCAGCAGCGCCAGGGACAGCGGCACCAGAAGCCAGATCAGACGGCTCCAGGAGGAAACGACCCGAACGAGATAGATGCAGAAGACCATGGCCAGCAGCCCCAGACCATAGGTCAGGGCATGCTGGATGGCGTTGGCCGGATTGGTGGAATAAAGAATCAGGACGCCCAGCGCGCACAGAAAATTGGTCAGGGAGAGAAGCAGCTGGTCAATCGGGAAGAGCCGGGGGAGCACATAGGCCCCGATCAGGATGACGGCGGGAACCGCGACGGCCAGGCTGTATCCGATGACGTTGCCGTCCCGGAGGGCCAGCAGCGCAAAGGTGAGAAAATAGAACAGGGCTACGATGCTGGTGAGCCTGCGGCGGGGATTTTTCTTTCCTCTGCTCATTCGCTCCAGTCCTCCTTCCAGCGCTGCGAGCGCCTTCTGCGGGGCGGCCTGCCAGGAGAGGCGGGCGCGGGGGCGGAAGGCGCGTCACTTTCAGGCGGCGTGTCGGAGGGAAGGTCTGGCGCGGCCGACGGCTCCGCCGGAGCTGCGGGCTGCGGTGCCGCAGGGGCGGAGTCCGGAACGAAGGGCTCCACAGGCCCGGAGGCGGGATCGAAGGCGGGGAAGGACACCGCGCCGGGATCCGGCGGCAGCGGCATGCCGAAGGACGGCTGAGCGGCATCGGCGGACAGGGAACCGGCTGCCGGATCGGCGGGCAGGGATTCGGCGCTGAAGTCCAGCCCGGCAAACACGCGAAGGCGCAGAACCGCTTCCCCCACGCGCAGGCAGGAGCCATGGCACAGGGGCGCCCGGAGCGGATCGGACTGGCAGTTGACGGGCTGCTGATCGACCACGGCCTCGCAGCCGCTGCGGGGACGGAGCAGCAGGCCGATGCCATCCTGCCAGGAAAAATCCAGATGACGCCCCCGGACGCCGGGACAGGGAATCACCACGTCGCAGGCGCGGCGGGAGCCCAGCACGCCCTCCCTCGGCACGGGCAGCACCATGCCCGGGGCCAGCTCCCCGGAGCCGGCGAGAACGACCAGATCGCCGATATTGCCGGCATCCGGCAGGTGGCGCAGACGGGAGCGGGTTTCGCGCCGGTCCGCCAGGAGCCAGCGAAAGGCCCGCAGAACGATCAGCAGGCCGCAGAGGGCAAAAACATAGCGCAGCGCCAGAGAAAGAATCTCATAAATCTCGGCGGAAACGCTGAACATGCAACATCGACCTTTCAATCATACGGAAGGAAGCAGCCTTCCTTCCGGAGCATACGGGAAACGGCGGCGGACGGTCAGCAGTCCGCTGGATTCAGCCAGGACTGCCAGCGGGCCGCGGGGTAATTATCCCGGAGGATGCGGGCGATGATTTTCCGCTCCCCGGGCGGGGTCTGCTCCTGAAAATGCAGATAGAGCGTGCGCAGGCCGGCAAAGGAGCCGCTTTTCATGCAATAGGCATGCAGGAGATCGTAATGGGCCGGGGTGACGCGCAGCGAGTCAAACAGGACGCCCATGCATTCATCCGCCAGATCGGGCAGGTCGGCCATGCGGATCCGGCGGGAGGACCCATCCTCCGCCCGCAGAGTCATCGAGGGACCCAGGCGCTCATAGAGCTCATTGAACAGGGCATCCTCGACCTGGGCGGCCGTTTCCTCCAGGGAAAGGCGCCCCGGAAACCAGCCCTGCAGGATCGCGGCCACCCGGCGGCCGAAGCCGGGGTCGCTGACAAGCGATGTGCCCAGAACGGGCCGGAGCGCCATCTGAACCTGCAGCACGCTGATCATGCTCCATCCCTCCGATTCCATCCGATATCATCCTGCATCTGTCCCTGAATCCGCAGGAAAGATTATATCAAAAAGAAGGAAACTTATCCACTGTCCTGTTTTGCCGCCGTGGTACGGTTTCCGGGGAGAGGACGATTTTTTCCGCCGGAGGAGGGGAAGAAAACAAAAAGAAGACAGAAATTAATCACATCTGAAATATTTGTCATAAAAATTAAATTTTTTTGAAATAGGAGCGACGAAAATGGACGAGAAGAGCGGTGGAAAACTACATGTGGGGGTGTGGAAAAGAGCGGCTACAAGCTGTGGATAACTTAGACTGACTGGTTCGCTGAATTTGCGGCAGGGAGCGGAAGGAGGCAGGCTTGAACTTTTGAAGGCTTTTTGCTATGATGGCTTAGCCAGTTCGGCAACTGGAAAAAGAATACATTTCAGTGATTCGGAGCTCACGATTCACGTTCATCGTGTGCTCTTTTCAACGCCGGACAGAAACATCAAAACCGGGCGCGCGGAAACGCGCTCCGGCTTCGGAGGCTTTACCATGCTGGACGCGGAAACATTGTGGCAAAAGACCTGCTCCATGATTGAGCAGGACATGAATTTTGTTTCCTATAATACATGGGTGGATGGCAATATGACCCCCGTCCGGGTGGAGGGGGATCAGCTGATCGTATGCATTAAAATGGACAGCATGCGCCCGATGATTGTGAACAAGTATGTGCCGGTGATCGACAAGCGGCTGAGCGAGGCCGCCGGCACGGCCATGCACGTTCAGCTCCTGACGCGCAAGGAGCTGGAGGCCATGGAGGAGCTGACGGAGAAGAATCCGGGGGACGACGATCCGAGGCTGAATCCGAAGTATACCTTTGAGAACTTTGTCGTGGGCGGCGGAAACCGCTTTGCCCACGCGGCGGCGCTGGCGGTCGCGGAGACGCCCGCGGATGCCTACAATCCGCTGTTTATCTACGGCGGAGTGGGTCTGGGGAAAACCCACCTGATGCAGGCGATCGGTCACTTCATCCATCGGGAGCATCCGGAGATGAAGATCCTCTACATGACCAGCGAAATGTTCACCAATGAGCTGATCAGCGCGATTCAGGCGCACAGCACCTTTGAATTCCGGGAAAAGATCCGGAGCGTGGACGTACTGATGGTGGACGATGTGCAGTTCATCGCGGGGCGGGAGAGCACGCAGCAGGAGTTCTTCAACACCTTCAACGAGCTGCACAACGAGGGCAAGCAGATTGTGCTGACCAGCGACAAGCCGCCCAAGGAGATTCAGCGGCTGGAGGAGCGGCTGTGCTCCCGGTTCGAGTGGGGACTGGTGGCGGATATTCAGCGGCCGGATATCGACACGAGGGTTGCGATTCTCCGGGAAAAGTGTCTGCAGGATCATTTCCAGGTGCCGGACGACGTGCTTCAGCTGATCGCGGGAAAGATCGACACCAATATCCGGGAGCTGGAGGGCTGCCTGACACGGCTGGAGGCCTATGCCAACCTGACGCGGTCCCCGGTGACCATGGAGCTGTGCGAGATGGCGCTGAAGGAGATCTTTGACCAGCGGCGGCATAAGCAGATTACGGCGGAGCTGATCATGGACACGGTGTGCAACTACTACGGGCTGACCATCGGGGAGCTGACCGGGCCGACGCGGAAGCGGGAGATTACCGTTCCCAGACAGATCGCCATGTACCTGACGCGGGAAATGACGGGCATGAGCCTGCCGCAGATCGGGACGGTGTTCGGTGGCCGGGATCATACGACGGTGCTGCACAGCTGCAAAACCACGGAGGCCAACGCCAAGACCAATCCGACCGTGGGCGCGGTGCTGGAGGATATCAAGCGCATGGTCCGGAACGCGCAATAAACCGGCATATAAATAAGAAACAGGTTTTCGAACGGGGCGGCCTGCCCCGTTTTTTCTGTCTTCCTTGACAATTCAGGGGACAAGTGATAGAAATAGGGGCGTTAGCGATTATTCGGACAGGAGTGAACGGGAATGGAAGAACGGATCAGAGCGCTGCGGGAGCAGATGGAGCAGAGATTATCGCAGGTGGATTCCAAGGAGAAGCTGGCCGCCTTCTGGCAGGACTTCCTGGGCAAGAAGGGAAGCATCGCGGATCTCATGAAGGGCCTTGGCGCGGTGGCCAAGGAGGACCGTCCCGCCATGGGCAAGGTGATCAATGAGTTCAAAGCGTTCGCCGAAAAGCAATACGAAGCCATGAGCGAAAAGATGGAGCAGATGGAGATGGCCGCCCGGAATCGGCTGGAGGCGGTCGATATCACGCTGCCCGGCACCAAGCGGCCCCTCGGCGGGCTTCATCCGCTGTCCATCGTGCGGGATGAAATGATCAACGTGTTTGCCGGCATGGGATTTGAAATCTTTGACGGCCCCGAGATCGAGGACGACGATCACAACTTTACCCGGCTGAACGTGCCCAAGGATCATCCCTCCCGGGATATGCAGGACACGTTCTATCTGGATTCGGAATGGCTGCTCCGCACCCAGACCAGCGGCGGGCAGATCCGCGTCATGGACATGGAAAAGCCGCCCATCAAGGTGCTGTCTCCCGGGCGCGTGTTCCGCTCCGACAGCGATGCGACCCATTCTCCCATGTTCCACCAGATGGAAGGTCTGGTGGTGGACCGGAACATCACGCTGTGCGATCTGCAGGGAATGCTGGATAAATTCGTTAAGCAGATTTTTGACGACAGCGTTCGGACGCGGCTGCGTCCCAGCTATTTCCCCTTCACCGAGCCGAGCGTGGAGGTGGATGTGAGCTGCTTTGAGTGCGGCGGAAAGGGCTGCTCCCTGTGCAAGCACACGGGCTGGATCGAGGTGCTGGGCGGCGGCGTCGTGCATCCGCATGTGCTGGAAAACTGCGGGATCGACCCCAGCGTCTATTCCGGGATTGCCTTCGGCATCGGCATCGAGCGGATCACGATGCTGAAGTATGGCATCAACAATATCGGACTGCTGTTTGAAAACGATCTTCGGTTCCTGAAACAGTTCAGAGAGTGAACGCGGCCTGACCGGCGAAAGACGGGTGCGGGCGGAAACGAAGAAGGATAAGGGAGGAACGGAAGATGAAGGTACCTTTCAGCTGGCTGAAGGAATATGTTGATATTGATATCCCGGTGGAAAGCCTGGTGGAAAAGCTCTTCAGCTGCGGCTTTGAGGTGGAGGAGCTGATTGACCTGGGGGCGGAGGTCTCCGGCGTGGTGGTGGGCGAGGTGGTCGCCTGCGAGCCCATCGAGGGGACGCATCTGACCCGCTGCCAGGTGAACACGGGAAACGGGGAGCCGATTCAGATTCTGACCGGCGCTCCGAACGTCTACGAGGGCATGCACACCCCGGCCGCGCTGGATGGCAGCCGGCTGCCGGGCGGCATCCAGATTCACGCGAAGCCCATGATGGGGCTGCCCTCCAACGGCATGCTCTGCTCCGGCGATGAGCTGGGGCTGAACGATGATCTGTACCCCGGCGCGGAGGTTTACGGCCTGATGGATCTGCCGAAGGATACGGTGCCCGGGACGGACATCCGCGAGGTGGTCGGGCTGAACGACTACATTCTGGATATTTCCATCACGGCGAACCGGCCCGACTGCCAGAGCATTCTGGGCATTGCCCGGGAGGTGGCCGCGTTTCTGCATAAGCCCCTGAAGATGCCCGCGACGGATTACACGGTTTCGGACTATGTTTTCCCCGACCTGGAGGTCCGGGTGGACGCGCCGGATCTTTGCCCGCGCTATCTGGGCCACGGGGTGCGGAACATCCAGGTGGGGCCCAGCCCCCGGTGGATGAAGCGGCATCTGGCGCTGTGCGGCCTGCGCAGCATCTCCAACGTGGTGGATATTACCAACTACGTGCTGCTGGAGATCGGGCAGCCCATGCATGCCTTTGACATGGAGCAGCTGCAGGATCGGAAAATCATCGTGCGGCGGGCGACGGAGGGAGAAACCATCCAGACGCTGGATGAGAAGACCTTCACCCTGACGACGGAGAACCTGGTGATCTGCGACGGCAACCGCCCTGTCGCCCTGGCGGGCATTATGGGCGGACTGAACAGCGAGATTACGGAGAACACCCGGCAGCTGCTGTTCGAGGCCGCGAAGTTCGCCCGGGACAATGTGCGCAGAACGTCCCGCGCGCTGGGACAGAGCAGCGATTCCTCCGCCCGGTTTGAAAAGGGCATCAGCGAATATACCACGGAGCTGGGCATGGCCCGTGCGCTGCATCTGATTCAGGAGCTGGGCTGCGGAGAGATTACGGCCAGCGCCTTTGACTGCTCGGCCGGCGCGCCGCGGGAAGGCAAGCGCTTCACGGCCAGCCTGGCGAGGATCAATGCCATCCTGGGCATCGAGGTGCCCGCGGAGGAGGTGCTGCGGATTCTGGAGAGCCTCCAGTTCGAGGTGACGAGGGAGGGAGACCTGCTGACCGTCACCGCGCCGCGGTACCGGGAGGATATCGAGGTAGGCGAGCCGGATCTGGCGGAGGAGGTCATCCGGGAATACGGCTACGAGCACGTGGTACCGACCTTCCTGAAGGATTCCATGGTGACCAGCGGCGGCAAGACGCCCGAGCAGCAGCGGAGAGACCGGGTGAAGCGCGTGATGTGCGCCGAGGGATACCATGAGGTGTGCACGCTGTCCTTCTACGCGGACGCGGATCTGGACGCCCTGCGCATTCCGGAAGAGGGCCGGAGGGTGCTGCGGATTCAGAACCCGATTTCGGTCAATCTGGGCATCATGCGGCCGCTGCTGGCGCCCAGCATGCTGAAAATCGTGGTGGAAAACCTGAAGAAGGGAAATCTGGAGGGGCGCATTTTCGAGCTGGCGAACATCTATCTGCCGGCGGAGAAGGACGGCGAGGCACCGGCGGAGAAGCCTCATCTGGGCTTTGCGGCCTTTGGAGACGCGGAGGATTTCTTCACGGTCAAGGGCAGCCTGGAGGCGCTGGGAGAGGCGCTGGGGCTGAAGCTGGAGCTGGAGCGCGCGGAGGACGTTCCCTATCTGCATCCGGGCATTGCCGCCAGGATTCTGTGCGAAGGGGAGCAGGTAGG
>CAMNCR010000137.1 GCA_946534455.1 uncultured Clostridia bacterium
CACGAAGGTGCCCATCGTCACGCCGACGCCGACGCCGCCCAGCCTGCAGGTGGGCTTCAAGGGCAGCGAGGCGGTCCGCGCGCTGCAGCGGCGGCTGAAGGAGCTGGGCTACTACAGCGGATCCGCGGACGGGGACTTCGGCCCCGCGACGGAGAAGGCGGTCATGGAGTTCCAGCGGGCCAACGGCCTGAAGGCGGACGGCAAGGCGGGGCAGCAGACCCTGTCGAAGCTGAATTCCAGAAGCGCGATTTCCTATAAGGAGGCGCATGCCACGGCGACGCCCCGGGTGACGGCCAAGCCCACGCCCAGGGTCACGGCGACGCCGCGGCCCACCGCGACCCCGAACCTGAGCAAGGACTATTACCTGTCCGCCGGGGCCAGCGGGGCCCGGGTGCGGACGCTCCAGGGCCGCCTGATTGAGCTGGGATGGCTGGGCGGCAAGGTAACGGGAACCTATGACGAAGCCACGGAGGCCGCGGTTCGCGCCTTCCAGAAGAAGACAAAGGGCCTCTACGAGGACGGCGTGGCCGGGCCCGGAACCCTGCAGGCGCTGTACTCGGACGGGGCTGCCAGATCCGGAACCGTGGCGGCCAGCAGCGGAGAAACGCTGGAGCTGGGCTCGGAGGGGGCGGAGGTTCGCGCGCTGCAGACCCGCCTGCGCAGCCTGGGCTACCTGAGCGGATCGGTGGACGGCTCCTTCGGCGTCGCCACGGAGGCGGCGGTGATCGCTTTCCAGAAGCAGAACGGCCTGACCGCGGACGGCAAGGCCGGCAACGCGACGCTGAACCGGATCTACTCCGACTCGGCGGTGAAGAGCGGCGGCGGCGCGGCGAAGCTGAACCCGGCTTCCTCCGGCAGCCATGACGGCGGCCGGGACACGTCGGACATCGTGACCACCGGCTATGAAACCCTGGAGCTGGATTCCGAGGGCGCAGGCGTCCGGCGGCTTCAGCAGCGGCTGAAGGAGCTGGGCTACTATACGGGCAGCGTGGACGGGAAGTTCGGCGAGGGAACCTCCGCGGCGGTCATGGCCTTCCAGCTGACCAACAACCTGACGGTGGACGGCAAGGCCGGCCCGGCGACCCAGCGCGTGCTCTATGGCAGCAAGAACGCCATCACCTATTCCGCGCTGCGGGTCGGGGAAACGGGCAGCGCGGTGCGCAGCCTGCAGTATACGCTCTATGAGCTGGGCTACTACGACGGCTCCATCGACGGGGATTACGGACAGACCACCTCCGACGCGGTCCGGGCCTTCCAGATTCAGAACGGCCTGACCCCGGTGGACGGGGTGGCGGGCAGCAACACGCTGGGCCGGCTGTATTCCTCCGACGCGGTGCCTGCCAGCGCGGCGGAGGTGGACTATGGCTCCATTCGCCTGGGAGACCGGGGAGACAAGGTCGTGCAGGTGCAGGACTGCCTGATGCAGATGGGCTATCTGGACGGGATCAACGGGGTCTACGACGAGGCCACCATGGACGCGGTGAAGGCGTTCCAGCGGGACAACGGCCTGACCGCGGACGGCGTGGCCGGATCCAGAACGCTTCAGATCCTCTTTGGATACTGATCAATATATTTGAGGTGATTGTATGTCAGAATGTACGCATGACTGCTCCTCCTGCGGCGTGGACTGCGCCAGCAGACAGCAGCCGGAGAGCCTGCTGGAGCCGCAGAACGCGGCCAGCAATGTGAAAAAGGTGATTGCCGTGGTCAGCGGCAAGGGCGGCGTGGGCAAAAGCCTGGTGACCTCCCTGCTGGCGGTGCTGACCCAGCGGAACGGAAGCCAGGCGGCCATCCTGGACGCGGACATCACGGGGCCTTCCATTCCCAAGATGTTCGGCGTGCGGGACAAGGCCATGGGCTCCGATGAGGGCATTTTCCCGGTGGAGACCCGGACCGGCATCCGCACCATGAGCGTGAACCTGCTGCTGGAAAACGACACGGACCCGGTGATCTGGCGCGGCGCGCTGATCGCCGGAACGGTCAAGCAGTTCTGGACGGACGTGCTCTGGGGCGATGTGGACTGCATGTATGTGGACATGCCTCCGGGAACGGGGGATGTGCCGCTGACCGTGTTCCAGAGCCTGCCGGTGGACGGGATCATCATCGTGACCAGCCCCCAGGAGCTGGTGAGCATGATCGTGGAGAAGGCCGTGAACATGGCGAAGATGATGAACATTCCGGTGCTGGGCATCGTGGAAAACATGAGCTACATCGCCTGCCCGGACTGCGGAAAGAAGATCTATCCCTTCGGCGAGAGCCAGACGGCCCGGGTGGCCATGGAGCACGGCATCCCGCTGCTGGCGCAGCTGCCGATGGATCCGGCCATCGCCCGGGAATGCGATACGGGCGTGATCGAGCTGTTCAATGAGGACTGGATGCAGCCCGCTCTGGACGCGGTGGAGCAGTGCCCCAAACGTCAGCTGTAATGCGCGGACGGGACGGAGGAAAGGAGCGGGGCCATGGCGAGAAGAAGCATCAATGAGCCGCTGGAGCGGTCCCGCCACCGGAACGCTGCCGCCGATGCCGGTCTGCCTACGCAGGAGGACAACCGCCGCCGGCAGATCCGGAACTGGATCATTCTGGTTTCGGCGGCGCTGATCATTCTGCTGGGGGTGCATTTTCTCCGGGGCTACGGCAAGGGCCGGGAGATCGGGATGGTTCGGCTGCCCTGCTATGCCAGCCAGAACGTGACCCCCTTCCGGGACGGGGTGCTGTACTACGACGGCGCCTCCATTCATCATCTGAACAGCGCCGGAGCCATTCGCTGGAGCTTCCCCGTCGGCAGCCAGGCGACCTTCAGCGTGGGCAGGACGCATCTGGCCATCTGGGCGGGCACGCAGCTGTACCTGGTGGATCAGGACGGCAACGCCACCTACAACGAAGCCCAGGAGGCGAATGTGCAGTTCGCCCGGGTCGGCGACCGCTACGCGGCGGTGGTGGTGGGCGAGGACACGGCGCCGAAGCTCATCGTGAAGGATCTCCGGGGAGCGCAGGTGGACGCCGAGGCGGAAGCCTTTTCCGGGCTGATCCTGCTCAACGCGGGCTTTTACGGGGATCAGGGGCAGTATCTGTGGACGCTGTCCATGGATGTGTTCGGCACGGCGGCCAACACGATTCTCAACACCTTCCAGGTGGGCAAGATGAACACGGGCGAGGTGTCGCTGGGCGAACGGCTGACCTATGACGTGCTGTACGAAAACGCCCGGCTCCGGGTGTTCACGACCCAGCAGATTCTGACCTATGACTACAAGTGCGTGCAGGATACCAACGCGACCATGCTGGCCTACGGCTGGAAGCTGATCGACGCGGATATTCCGGAGCGGGGCCCGGCAAGGATGCTTCTGGCGCCGACCAGCCAGACCTCCAGCGCGCAGATCATTTCGGAGCTCCGGGTGATCGAGGGCAATACGGATAAGCGGTTCACGCTGCCGGACAGCTGCGTCGGCGCGTGCATCGAGAAGGGCAATATTTACGCCGTCGCCGGGGAATACATCTACCGGGCGGATATGGCGAGCCAGAAATTCTCCGGCTACGGAATTCCCGCGCCGGAGGGTGTGACGATTGACGGCTTTTATGGCGTCACGACGGACGGAAAGGCGCTGCTTGGCGCGGGGGAGAGCATGTTTGCCCTCTCGCTGCCCCTGAGCTGAGCGCCGGCGCGGCCGAAGCAACTAAAGAACCGGGAGGAGAAGGCGGACATGGCCAAGGCAGAAAAGAAACAGGAATTTGTGACCCACATTACCCCCAGGAACGAGGATTTTTCCCAGTGGTACACGGATGTGATCAAGCAGACGGAGCTGTGCGATTATGCGCCGGTCCGGGGCTGCATGATCATCCGGCCCTACGGCTACGCCATCTGGGAGCGGATTCAGGCGGAGATGGACGCGCGCTTCAAGGAAACCGGGGCGCAGAACGTGTATTTCCCCATGCTGATCCCGGAAAGCCTGCTGCTGAAGGAAGCGGAGCACGTGGAAGGCTTTGCTCCGGAGGTGGCCTGGGTCACCCAGGGCGGCGGAGAGCAGCTGCAGGAGCGCCTGGCGGTCCGGCCGACCAGCGAAACCATCTTCTGCTCCATGTATTCCAAGTGGGTGCAGACCTGGCGGGATCTGCCGATGATGTATAATCAGTGGTGCTCGGTCATGCGCTGGGAAAAGGCGACGCGCCCCTTCCTGCGCACCAGCGAGTTCCTCTGGCAGGAGGGACACACCATCCATGCCACCGCGGAGGAGGCCGAGGAGGAAACCCTGAAGATGCTGGAGGTCTACCGGGAGGTGGCGGAGGACGTGCTGGCGCTGCCGGTGTACGTCGGCCGCAAGAGCGAGAAGGAAAAGTTCGCGGGCGCCCGGGCGACCTATTCCATGGAGGCCATGATGCAGGACGGAAAGGCCCTGCAGGCCGGCACGAGCCACAACTTCGGCACCAACTTCGCCGAGGCCTACGACATTCAGTACCAGAGCAAGGAAGGCAAGCTGGAATACGTGCATGAGACCAGCTGGGGCGTCAGCACCCGGCTGATCGGGGCCATCATCATGACCCACGGGGACGAGCGCGGACTGCGCCTGCCGCCGAAAATCGCGCCGATCCAGGCGGTGATCCTGCCGATCGCGGCCCACAAGGGCGGCGTGCTGGAGGCCTGTGAAAAGCTGTTCCAGGATCTGAAGGCCGCCGGCTTCCGGGTGAAGCTGGATGACCGGGATACCGTGAGCCCCGGCTTCAAGTTCAACGACTGGGAGCTCAAGGGCGTGCCGGTTCGGCTGGAGGTCGGCCCCCGGGATCTGGAAAACGGCGTGGTGACCGTCTTCCGCCGGGATACGCTGGAGAAGTTCACGCTGCCGCTGGAGGGGCTGGCCGAAAAGCTGGGCAGCCTGCTGGAGGACATTCAGCACACCCTGTACGAGCAGGCGAAGGCCTTCCGCGACGAGCGGACGGTTTCCGTCACGAATATGGACGAGCTGGGCGCGGCGGTGGAAAAGGGCTTTGCCCGGGCCATGTGGTGCGGCGACCGGGCCTGCGAGGACACGATCAAGGATCGCTTCAACGCCTCCTCCCGGAACATGCCCTTTGACCAGGAGGGCCAGCGGTTCGGCGAGACCTGCGTATGCTGCGGCAGGAAGGCCGACCGGGTCATGTATTTCGCCAAGGCATACTGATGAACGGCCGCCAGGGCCTGAAGGAAGGACAGAAAACCATGAAGATCTATATTGACGCCATGGGCGGGGACGAAGCGCCGGAAGCACCGGTGCGCGGCACGATTGAGGCGCTGCGCCGCTTTCCGGAGCTGGAGGTGATTCTGGCGGGCAGGCTGGATGAAATCCAGCCGCTGCTGACGGACTGCGAGGACGTGCGCAGCCGGATCACCCTGGAGGACGCGCCGGAGGTGATCACGAATCATGAAAGCCCGGTGATGGGCGTGCGGAAAAAGGTGCATTCCGCCACGGTGCAGGGCATGCTGAAGGTGCGCGAGGGTGAGGCGCAGGGCTTCGTGTCCGCGGGCTCGACCGGGGCCACGCTGGCGGGCGGCATGTTCCGCCTGGGCCGGATCCCCGGCATTGAACGGCCCGCGCTGGCTCCGCTGCTGCCCAACGGCAAGGGGCACTTTCTGCTGATCGACTGCGGGGCCAATGTGGACTGCAAGCCGGAATATCTGGTGCAGTTCGGCCTGATGGGCGAAGCCTACATGCGCGGCGTCATGGGCATGGAGAAGCCCCGGGTCGGGCTGATCAACATCGGTGCGGAGGCGGAAAAGGGCAACGCCCTGGTGAAGGAAACCTACCCCCTGATGGAAAACGCGCCCTACAACTTTATCGGAAACGTCGAGGCCCGGGACATTACGGCCGATCAGGCCGACGTGCTGGTGGCCGACGGATTCAGCGGCAACCTGATCCTGAAATTTATGGAAGGCGTGGCCATGACCCTGATGGGGATCATTAAGCAGGAGATGATGGCGGATCTCCGGGGCAAGCTGTCCGGGCTGATCGGCAAGCCCGCCTTCCGCCGGGTCAAGCACCTGATGGACTACAAGGAGGTGGGGGGCGCCCCGCTTCTGGGCGTACAGGGAGCGGTCGTCAAGGCGCACGGCTCCAGCGATGCCCATGCCTTCGCCAGCGCCATCGGCCAGTGCGTGAAGATGATCGACGGCCGGGTGGTGGAAATCATCGAGAAGGGCGTTGCCGCCCTGCAGTAACGGGTTCAGCCGGCTCTGGCCGGTGACCATAGATCACGAGAAGGAGGAAACAGACATGGACTTTGAAACCATCCGGGGACTGATTGCGCAGCAGCTGAAGGTGGACCCCGAGAAGATCACCCGGGAATCCCGGCTGATGGAGGATCTGAAGGCGGATTCCGCCAACATCATGGTGATGATCATGGATCTGGAGGATCAGTTCGGCATCACGGTGGAGGATGACCAGATCATGAAGATGCGCACCGTGGGCGACGTGCTGGATTACGTCTCGAAGGTGAAGCAGTAACATGATGGAGCAACTCATGGCGGCGCTCGGATACCGCTTTCGGGATCCGGCCCTGCTTCGCAGGGCGCTGACCCATCCCTCCGTAGGACGGGAGGACAATCAGCGGCTTGAGTTTCTCGGGGACGCGGTGCTGCAGTTCATCATGAGCGACCGGCTGTATCGGGATTATCCCGAGGACCGGGAGGGCGGACTGACGCACCTGCGGGCGCTGCTGGTATGCGAATCGGCCCTCAGCCAGGTGGCGGAGGGGCTGAAGCTCGGGGAAGCCCTGATCATGGACCGGGGAGAGGAGCTGACCGGCGGGCGGAGCAAGCCCAGCGTCCTGTGCGACGCGATGGAGGCCGTGCTGGCCGCCGTGTATCTGGACGGCGGGCTGGAGGCGGCGAAGGAGGTCGTCCGCCGCTGCTGGCCGAAACCGGAGGAGGTCAGCCGCCCCATGCAGGACAGCAAGGGCGCCCTGCAGGAGCTGCTGCAGAAGGACGGGGACGAGGCGCCTGTCTATGAGATTACCGGGCAGAGCGGGCCGCCCCACAATCCCAGGTTCCGGGCCTCCGTGTTCTGGCATGGCCAGGAGCTGGCTTCCGGCGAGGGAAGAACCAAGAAGGAAGCGGAAAAGGCTGCGGCGCTGGCGGCGCTGGGAAAGCGCGGCAAGGCCGGGAAAAATTAAGTAACTGTTACAAAAATATGAAAATCCTGTTGACATTCGACGTAGCACCCGGTACAATGACCCTGTGTACGTGTATGGAAACAGGTTTTTTTAGCCTGATCGCGATGAAAAAGCGGAGGGATGAGCGATGAAGAGCGGAAAATGGATCCTGCGCCGGGGGCTGATGATCGTGCTGGCGCTGATGCTGCTGGTCGGGAGCGCGGTGGGAGAGGCCGCGCCGACGGAGGAGCCCGTGCTGACCGCGCCCGCCTATCCGTATCAGACGGTCACCCGGGTGTCCGTGAACCTGCGGGCGAGCAGAAGCGTGCGCTCCACGCTGCTCAAGCGGATTCCGGAGGCCGCGGAAATCACGGTGAACGCCGTCAGCGGCTCCTGGGCCGAGGTGACCTACGGGAAGTACAGCGGATATGTGCTCAAGGAATACATCGTGGTCAAGAAGATCGTGAAGGTGAAGGTAACGCCTACGCCCACGCCCGTGCCCACCCTGAGTCCGGAGGAGGATGCCGGCGGCTATACCACCCTCCGGCGCGGCGACAGCGGCACGGAGGTCCGGGCGCTGCAGCTGGCGCTGATTGAAATGGGCTATCTGACCGGAAAGGCGGACGGAAGCTTCGGCGCGGCCACGGAGAACGCGGTGATTCAGTTCCAGCGGACGAACGACTACCCGGTGACGGGGATCGTGGATGCCAATCTGCAGGCCTTTCTGTATGCCGGCAAGCCGAAGAACGCGGAAGGCACGGCGAAAAAAATCAATGCCCTCAGCCCGGTTTCCGGCGTCACCATGCGCAAGGGAAACACGGGCGACGCCGTGACGGCGCTGCAGGAGCGGCTGAAGGAGCTGGGCTATTACGCGGGCGAGCTGAGCGGCACCTATGACGACGCGACCGTGAAGGCGGTGAAGGCCTTCCAGAAAAAAACCGGCCTGACCGCGGACGGGATTGCGGGCCGGGACACGCAGGACGCTCTGGCCTCCGGCGGCGCGCTGAAGGCGGATGAAACGCTGACTCCGGCGCCGACCGCGACCCCCACCCCCGCGCCGACCTATGCCATTCCCACCTCTGCCGTGAAGCGGGACTCCGAGGGCGACGAGGCGAAGACCGTGCAGAAGCGGCTGAAGGAGCTGGGATACTATCGCGGAAACGTGGACGGCAAGTTCGGCTATGCCAGCGTGTCCGCCCTGAAAAAGTTCCAGGAGGCCAACGGCCTGGAGGCGGACGGGATCGCGGGAAAGAGCACCTATGAGCTGCTGTTCAGCGACAGCGCGAAGCGGGCCGGGGAAACGGCCACGCCGGAACCCGAGCAGACGGCCGCGCCGGAGGCGGTGCCCACCATTGCCGCGCCGACCGCGGTGAGCTATGGAGTTCTTCGTCCGGGGGACGGGGGCGATGCGGTGGCGCTGCTGCAGGAGGCCCTGATCGCGCTGGACTATCTGGAGGGCAAGGCGGACGGAAACTACGGGGAGCAGACCCGGGCGGCCGTGCGCGCGTTTCAGCGGAACAACGGGCTGACGGTGGACGGCACGGCGGGCGAGGAGACGATGACGCTCCTCATGAGCGGCCAGGCGAAGGCGGCGGTGACGCCCGCGCCCGCGACCGCGACGCCCAGTCCCATCCCGAAGGCGACGGCCGGAGCGACGGCTACCCCCGCGCCATCGGAGAGCGAGGGCGTGCTGCGCCGGGGCGACAGCGGGAGCGCGGTCAAAACGCTGCAGACGAAGCTGATCGAGCTGGGCTACCTGACCGGCAGGGCGGACGGCGTTTTCGGAGCCGACACCTATCAGGCAGTGGTGTCCTTTCAGCAGGCGAACCGGCTGACCGCGGATGGCGTCGTGGGGGAGAAAACCCAGACCCGGCTGACCAGCGGGAGCGCCGTGGGCGCCTCCTCCGGGGACAAGGCGAACGCGACCGCCACGGCCGCGCCCACCGCGAAGCCCGTGACGGTGACCAAACCCACCGCCAGCCAGGTGATTTATGCCAACTGGTATACCACCGTGAAGGCCAAGGCGAAGAAATATCCCTACTGCACGGTGTATGAGCCCGGCTCCGGCATTTCCTGGCAGATCCATATCTTCTCCCTGGGCGCCCACGCGGACTATGAGCCGCTGACGGCCAACGATACCTCCAGGCTGGAGAAGGTTTTCGGGGGGAACACCTGGAATCCGAAGGCCGTCTGGGTCATCTTCGCGGACGGAAGCGTGTATCTGGCTTCCACGCACTCCAAGCCGCACGATGTGCAGCATATTACGGACAACAACTTTCCGGGCCACTCCTGCCTGCATTTTCCCAGAACCCAGGAGCAGGTGGAAGCCATCGGCCCCTACGCCACCAGTCACCAGCAGACCATCGACGCTGCATGGGCGTCCATTCACTGAAGCATGAACGATGAATTGAATGAAGCACGGGCCATCATCAACGAGACAGATCGGGAGATGGCCCGATTATTCAGCCGCCGCATGGAGGCGGCCAAACGGATTGCGGCCTACAAGCGGGCGCGGGGGATTCCGATCCTGGACGCGGGCCGGGAGCAGGAGATCATTGCCCGCAATCTGAGCTATGTGCCTCAGGAGGAGCTTCGAAGCTTTTATGTCCGCTTCATGCAGGACGTCATGGATGTTTCCAAATTGTATCAGCGGCGGCTGATGAACGGCATCCGGGCGGCCTACAGCGGCGTGGAGGGGGCCTTCGCCTGGATCGCGGCGAGGCGGATTTTCCCGGAGGGCGAGGCGGTGGCCTGCCCGGATTTTGCCGCCGCCTACCGGGCGGTGGAAACGGGCGACTGCGACGTCTGCGTGCTGCCGCTGGAAAACAGCTATGCCGGCGAGGTGGGGCAGGTCACGGATCTGATGTTCAGCGGCCCGCTGCATGTGACCGGCATGTATACTTTGCCGGTCCGGCATCACCTGCTGGGCATTCCGGGTGCGACCCTCAGCGGCATCCGCCGGGTCATGAGCCATCCCCAGGCGCTGGCGCAGTGCGCGGGATATCTGCAGCGGCACGGATTCGAAACCGTGCAGGCCTCCAACACCGCCCGGGCCGCCCAGACCGTGCTGGAGCAGGGAGATCCGTCGATGGCGGCGGTCGCGAGCCTCGAAACCGCGGAGCGGTACGGGCTGACCGTGCTGGAAAGGGAAATCAATGAGAGCGGGCTGAACGCGACGCGCTTCGGCGTGTTTTCCCGGGCGGAAAATCTGCAGCCCGCCGGGCGGGAGGAGCGCTTCCTGCTGCTCTTCACGGTGAACCACGTGGCCGGCGCGCTGGCCGGCGCGATTCAGGTCATCGCCCGATATGGCTTCAATATGCGGATTCTCCGCTCCCGTCCCATGAAGGAGCTGCCGTGGCAGTATTACTTCTTCGCGGAGATGGAGGGGGACGACCGCAGCGAGGCCGGGCAGGAGATGATCCGGGAGCTGGCCCGGCACTGCAATATCGTGAAGGTGGCGGGGCGGTTCTTTGGCGAGATCAGTCTGAAGGAGCGTGAGGAAGCATGATCATACCGCTGCAGCTGGGGCCGGACAGCTATGAGATTGTGATGGAGCGCGGCGCGCTGGCGGACGCGGGACGATGGTTCCGGCTCCGGCGAAAGGTGCTGATCGTCACGGATGACGGCGTGCCCCGGGCTTACGCGGATGCGCTGGCGGAGCAGTGCGCGGAGGCGCGGGTGGTCTGTCTGCCGCAGGGGGAAAGCACCAAGTGCTTTGACAGCCTGATCCGCCTGCTGCGGGAAATGGTTGAATTCGGCATGTCCCGGGGCGACTGTGCGGTGGCCGTGGGCGGCGGCATGGTGGGCGACCTGACGGGATTTGCGGCCGCGTGCTTCATGCGCGGAATCGATTTTTACAATGTGCCGACGACGGTGCTCTCCCAGGTGGATTCCTCCATCGGGGGAAAGACCGCCATTGATCTGGACGGCTTCAAGAACATTGTGGGCGCCTTTCATCAGCCCCGGGGGGTGCTGGTGGACACCGAGCTCCTGCTGACGCTGCCGCCCCGCCAGGTGGCGAACGGACTGGCGGAGGCGGTCAAGATGCTGCTGTGCTTCGATGAGAAGGCCTTCTCCCTCTTCGAGCAGGCAGATCCCCTGGAGCATATGGACGAGATCATCGAGCGCTCTCTGCGCATCAAGAAGGATGTGGTGGAGCAGGATGAAAAGGAGCAGGGCCTGCGCCGGGTGCTGAACTTCGGACACACCCTGGGCCATGGCATTGAGAGCCTGCACGAGGAAAACGGGCTGTATCACGGGGAGTGCGTCGCGCTGGGCATGCTGCCCATGTGCTCGGAGCCGGTGCGCTCTCGCCTGCTGCCGGTGCTGGAGCGCCTGGGGCTGCCAACGCGCTGCGCCGCGGAGCCCTCCCGGGTCATGCGGGCCGTCGCGCATGACAAGAAGCGCACGGAGGACGGCGTCAACGTGATCCTCGTGGAGCAGGCAGGCACATACATCCAGCGCAGAATGACCATGGAGGAACTTCGGGAAAGGTACATTTCCTGCTTTGGGGAGAGAACGAAATGACAATTCGGGAGCTGAAAATCGGCCAGACGGCCAGGGTTGACAAGGTTGGCGGAGAAGGAGCGCTTCGCCAGCATTTTCTGGATATGGGCGTGATTCCCGGGGTGGAAATGACGCTGGTGAAGCTGGCTCCGCTGGGGGATCCCATGGAGCTGCGTATTCATGATTATGAGCTGACGCTGCGCCTGGAGGATGCCGGACGCATTGAAGCGACGCTGGTGGAGACGCAGGACAGGGATCAGAGCCGGGAAAACCGGGAGAGAAAGCACCACAGGGAGCATCCCGGCCTGGGCGAGGAGGGCCGCTTCCATCCGAAGGGAACCGGGGAGCCGCTGCCGGAAAGTGAAACCCTGACCTTCGCCCTGGTGGGCAACCAGAACAGCGGCAAGACCACGCTGTTCAATCAGCTGACCGGATCCAATCAGCATGTGGGCAACTTCCCGGGGGTCACCGTGGACCGCAAGGACGGTGCCATCCGGGGACAGAAGAACACCTCCATCACGGACCTGCCGGGCATCTATTCCATGTCTCCCTATTCCAGCGAGGAGCTGGTCAGCCGGGATCATGTGCTGAAGGAAAAGCCCCGGGCGATCATTAACATCGTGGATGCCACGAACATCGAACGCAACCTGTACCTGACCATGCAGGTGCTGGAGATGAACATCCCGACCGTGGTAGCCCTGAACATGATGGATGAGCTCCGCGGCAACGGCGGCTCGGTGGATATCAACGCCATGGAGAGCATGCTGGGGGTGCCCGTGGTGCCCATCTCCGCGGCCCGGAACGAGGGCGTGGATGAGCTGGTCCGGCACGCGGTGCATATTGCCCGGTATCAGGAAAAACCCATGCGGCAGGATTTCTGCGACGCCAGCGATCACGGCGGCGCGGTGCACCGCAGCCTGCATGCGGTGGAGCATCTGATCGAGGACCACGCGGAAAAGGCGGGGCTCCCGCTGCGCTTCGCGGCCAGCAAGGTCATCGAGGGGGATCCGCTGATCACGGATCAGCTGAATCTGGACCAGAACGAGAGGGAAATGCTGGAGCATATCGTGGTCCAGATGGAGGCGGAGCGCGGGCTGGACCGGAGCGCCGCGATCGCGGATATGCGCTTTGCCTTTATCAGCAAAATCTGCGACGCCTGCGTCCGAAAGCCGCACGAAAGCCGGGAGCACAGGCGGAGCGAAAAGCTGGACCGGGTGCTGACCGGGCGGTTTACGGCGATTCCCTTCTTCATCGGGATCATGGCCCTGGTCTTCTTCCTGACCTTCAACGTGATCGGCGCCTGGCTGCAGGATCTGCTGGCCATGGGGGTGGAGGCCCTGACGGGCGTCGTGGATCGGGCGCTGACCTCGGCCGATGTCAATGAATCCATTCACAGTCTGATCGTCGAAGGGATTTTTGAGGGCGTCGGCAGCGTGCTCAGCTTCCTGCCCATCGTGGTGACGATGTTCTTCTTCCTGTCCATCCTGGAGGACAGCGGTTATATTGCCCGGGTGGCCTTCTTCATGGACAAGCTGCTCAGGCGCATCGGCCTGTCCGGCCGGAGCATCGTGCCGATGCTGATCGGCTTCGGCTGCACGGTGCCGGCGGTTATGTCCACCCGGACGCTGCCCAGCGACCGGGACCGGAAAATGACCATTCTGCTGACCCCCTTCATGAGCTGCACGGCGAAGCTGCCGATCTATTCCTTCTTTGTGGCGGCGTTCTTTCCGCATAACGGCTGGCTGATCACGACCGGGGTGTATGTGCTGGGCATCGTGCTGGGCATTCTGGCGGCCTTCCTGTACAAAAAGACGCTGTTCAGGGGGGAACCGGTGCCCTTCGTCATGGAGCTGCCCAACTACCGCCTGCCCAGCGTGCGCAGCGTGCTGCAGCTGCTGTGGGAAAAGGCCAAGGATTTCCTGCACCGGGCCTTCTCGATCATCCTGATCGCAACGGTGGTGGTCTGGTTCCTGAAGAGCTTTGACTTCCATCTGAACCTGGTGGAGGATATGCATCAGAGCATCCTGGCGACGCTTTCCGGCTTTATTGCGCCGGTGTTCCGGCCCCTGGGCCTGGGAGACTGGCGGATCTGCACCTCCCTGATCACGGGCTTCATGGCCAAGGAAAGCGTGGTCTCGGTGATGGATGTCCTCTTCGTCGGGGAAGGCGGCGTGAGCGCGGTGATGACAACGCTCACCGCGCTGTCCATGCTGGCCTTCAGTTTGCTGTATACCCCCTGCGTGGCGGCGGTGGCCTCCATCCGGCGGGAAATGGGGAACCGGTGGGCCGCCGGCGTGGTGGTCTGGCAGTGTGCGGTCGCCTGGATCGTGGCGCTGCTCGTCCGGCTGGCGGGCATGCTGCTGGGAATCGGATAAGCCTCCGCTTCGCGTGGGGGAGAAGCCGGATCTGTTTCGGGAGAGGGGAGAGAAGGATGAGCCTGTCGGACTGGCTTGTGCTGGGCGCGCTGGCCTGCGTGCTGGCGTTGGCCTTTCGGTCCATCCGGACGCGGAAGCAAAAGGGAAAGGGCTGCTGTGGCTCCTGCGGAGCCTGCCCCGGATGCGCGGAACGGAAGGGATCGACACCGGAAAAGGGAGCCTGAGCGCTTCTGCGATTTTTCCCCTTGCACCGGGAAAAGCGCTGTGCTACAATGTATCCAACAAATCGGAGGAGGTATATTTTCATGAAAAAGCTGCTGAATGAGTTCAAGGAATTTGCGATGCGCGGCAACGTTGTGGATATGGCCGTCGGCGTCGTGATCGGCGCCGCCTTTGGCAAGATCGTGACTGCGCTGATTGACATCTTCCTGACCCCCATCCTGGAGGCCCTGCCGAAGCTGGAGAACGGCGGAACCGGTTTTGTGGGCAGCCTGATTTCCTTCCTGGCCGTGGTGGTTGAGTTCATCCTGACCGCGCTGGTGCTCTTCGCGATCATCAAGGCGATCAACGCGGCCAAGAACATCAAGAAAAAGCCCGCCAAGGCCGAAGCTCCCACCACCAAGGAGTGCCCCTTCTGCCTGAGCGAGGTGCCGATCAAGGCGACCCGCTGCCCCCACTGCACCAGCCAGCTGGACAAGTAATTCCATCGGTTTTCTTCACAGCCTGCCTTCGCAGGCTGTTTTCTTTTGCGCCGGGCACGGACAGGGTTCTTTCAGTTTCCTCCCCTGAGATGCCCGATCAGCGTGAAAAGCAGAAACAGCACGATGTTCAGGATGACGATGGTGGCGCCGACCGGGGTGTTCAGCACGATGGCGCAGAGAATGCCGCCCACCGTACAGCAGACGGAGATCACAGCGGAAAGCAGGATGACGCTCCGGAAGCTTCCGGCCAGGCGCATGGCGCTGATGGCCGGGAAGACCAGCAGCGCGGAAATCAGCAGGGAGCCGACCAGATTCATGGCCAGCACGATGATCACCGCGATGACGATGGCGATCAGCAGGTTCCAGGCCTCGGTCCGGAGCCCGACGGCGCGGGCGAAGGTCGGATCAAAGGTGACGGCGAAAATCCGGTGATAGCACAGCGCGAAGAGGCCGGCCACCAGCAGGGACAGAACGACGCAGAGCCAGACCTCCGGCATGGAGAGGGTCAGAATCGAGGTGGAGCCGAACAGGGAGGAGCAGACATCCCCGGAAATGTTGCTGGAGGCGGAAAACAGATTCATCAGCAGGTATCCGAGGGCGAGCGTGGCGACGGAGACGAGGGCGATGGCCGCGTCTCCCTGGACGCGGGCGTTCTGCCCGGTGCGCAGGAGCAGCACCGCGCTGAGCACCGTGATCGGAAGCACGAGCATCATGTTATCGGACAGATGCAGCACGCTGGCGATGGCGATGGCGCCGAAGGCCACATGCGAAAGCCCGTCTCCCAGAAAGGAAAAGCGCTTCAGGACCAGGGTGGCGCCGAAGAGCGAGGAGCAGAAGGCAATCAGCGCGCCGACGATCAGCGCATGCTGAACGAAGGGGTAGGCCAGATAGGCCTGCAGAGTCTGGAACAAGGCTTCTGTGAACGCCCCTTTCTTCTGTCATGGGTTTCGGCTCCGGAGGCCGCGATTTCCGGAAGGCGGCTTCGGGGAAAGAAGGATGACCGGTCGGCTGAAGGCAGCCTGTCAGTCGGCGCGGCATTCCCGGCACACGCCGTAGAAGACCGTCCGTCCGGCGTCCCAGGCAAAGCCATGTTCCCCGAGGAGATGGTCACGCAGCTCCTGCAGCTCATCGCAGTCCAGGTGAATCAGCCGGCCGCACTGCTCGCACTTGCAGTGAAAGTGTCCGCTGCAGGCCGGGGCGTGCTCCACGTATTCATAACAGGCGCTGTCGCCGGTTTCCAGCAGATACTTCCGAACCGTGCCCTCCTCCACAAACCGCTCCAGCTGGCGATAGATGGTGGTGGTGCCGATGGCCCGCTGCTGCAGGGAAAAATGATCCCGGATCTGCGCGACGGTATGATGCTCCCCGGGCGTCGCCTTCAGATACTTCAGCAGTTCCTCCTGCTGCCGGGTGTGATACGCTCCCTTTGCTGCCATGAAAATCCCTCCAATTCGGAAACGGGTTTCATTTTACTCTTGTCCGGCGCCTTTGTCAAACGGGAACCCGGACGGGTTTCCGGAAGGGGCCGGGACGGGATGCGGGGGAACAGAAAAGCAGGCGCAGAAAGCTGCGCCTGCCGGGACAACGGATGGGAAGGGAAGCCCGTCCGGGCTTCGCGTTATATGACCTCCACCTTGATCAGGTTGGTGTTGCCGGACTTGCCGTTGGTGACGCCCCCGGTGATGACGATCTTGTCCCCGGGCTTCAGGCCCAGCTTCTCCTGGGCGAGCTGCGTGGCGACATAGAAGAGAACGTCGGTGGAGGTGTATTCCACGCTCAGGGCGGGGACCACGCCCCAGGACAGGGCGAGCTTGCGCATGGTTTCCTGGCTGGTGGTGACGCCCAGAATATCCACCGGGGCCCGGAAGCGGGAGATCATGCGGGTGGTTTTGCCGGACAGGGAGCAGACCACGATGGCCTTGGCGCCGACGTCGATGGCCATGGCGCAGGTGGCGTGGGAAATGGCATCCACGGTATCGTGGGTCTGGAAGACCGTGTCATGGAAGCGCTGGGCGTAATCGATCTTGCCTTCGGTGGCCTCGGCGATGCGCGCCATGACCTGCACGGCCTCCACCGGATGCTTGCCCGCCGCGGTCTCGCCGGACAGCATGATGGCGCTGGTGCCGTCGTACACGGCGTTGGCCACGTCGGAGATCTCCGCGCGGGTGGGGCGGATGTTGTTGATCATGGATTCCAGCATCTCGGTGGCGGTGATGACGCGCTTCCCGATCAGGCGGCATTTGGTGATCAGCAGCTTCTGCACGGCGGGCAGCTCCTCATAGGGAATCTCCACGCCCATGTCGCCCCGGCCGATCATGATGCCCTCGCACTCCTGACAGATCTCCTCCACGTTGTCGATGCCCGACTGATTTTCCAGCTTGGCGATGAGGCTGATGTTCCGGCCGCCGTGGGCATCCAGGAAGGACCGGACGTCCAGCAGATCCTGCCGGCGGGACACGAAGGAGCAGGCCACATAGTCCACTCCGTTTTCAATGCCGAAGAGCAGGTCGGCCTTGTCGGTTTCGGACAGGTATACCTGATTGAGCACCTTGCCGGGGAAGCTCATGCTCTTGCGGTCGGAGAGCTCGCCGCCCACCGTGACCACGCAGCGGATTTCCGGACCGACGATTTCCCGGACCTCCAGCGCCAGCAGCCCGTTGGCCAGCAGCACCCGGTCCCCGGGCGCCAGATCCTCGGCCAGCCCTTCGTAGTTGACGGACACCCGGGTTTCGTCCCCGGGCACATCATCCACCCGGAGGGTGAAGGGCGCGCCCTCCTTCAGCGTCACCCGGCCGCCCTCAAAGGTCCGGATGCGGTATTCCGGGCCCTTGGTGTCCAGCATGATGCCGATGGGCAGATTCAGCTTTTCCCGCACGCGGCGGAGGGTTTCGATTTTCGTGCGATGCTCCGCGTGCGTACCATGGGAGAAGTTGATGCGGGCAATGTTCATGCCGGCCTGGCACATGGCGGTCATGATCTCCTCGGACTCGGAGGCGGGCCCGATGGTACAGATGATTTTGGTTTTTCTCATGTCGATACTCCTCCCACAGAAACAGGCTGTATGAAATGGGTCAGTTGCGAAAAGATTTTTCCATGTATATCATACACGATCCGGCCCGTTTTGAAAAGAGGGAGGAGAGCGGTGCGAATCCGGGGGAAAGGGATCAGAGGTCGATGCCCTCAAAGCCCTGCCAGACGTTTTTCCCGGTATAGGTCAGGGGAACGGCCTGCCCCCGCATGACCTTCAGCACCGGCAGCGCCATGGCCGCCTGCTCCATTTCGCCGGGATACACATGGATGGGCGCGATCCAGCCGCAGCGTTCCCGGATGCCGGCGGTGATATCGTCAAAGCGCATCAGGCCGCCGGTCAGGAGAATGGCATCCACCCGGCCGGAGAGAACAGCGCTCATGGCGCCGATGCTCTTGCAGATCTGATAGATCATGGTCTGCCAGACCAGGGTCGCCTTCCGGTCCCCCTGATCCACCAGCGCGTGCACGGTATCGGAATTGGAGGTGCCGAAGAGGCTGACGAACCCGCCGGAGCGGGAGCACATCCGCCGCACATCGTCCATGGGATGGGTTTCCAGATAGTCCAGCAGCTCCAGCACCGGCACGCTGCCGATCCGGGTGGGGGCGAAGGGGCCGTCCCCGTCCGCTCCCATGGTGCCGTCGATCATGCGGCCATGGTCGTGGGCGCTGACGGTGACGCCGCCGTCAATGTGGGCGACGATAAAGCGGCAGTCCTCATAGCGCCGGCCGATGGAGGCCGCGTGGGCCTCGGCGACGGCCTTCGGGTTCAGCACGTGGGAGTGCGGCGTGCGGTACAGGCCCCGGATGCCGGTCAGGCGCGCGAAGTCGCAGTATTCATCCACGTTGGTGGGATTCAGCGTATAGGCGGGGCGGTGATAGGTCAGGGCGAATTTCCAGGCCAGCATGACCCCAAGCTTCGCGGCGTGCTCGCTGCCGCCGACAGCCGCCTCGGTATCGTCATACAGCTTCTGATCGATGACGGTGACACCGCTGGGCTGGGTGCAGGCGCTGCCGCCGCGGCCGACGAACACATCGATCTGCGCGGGATCGACGCCCTCCCGGGCCAGCATGTCCAGAATCACCTGATAGCGGAAGGGCACCTGGGCATTGACATGGGGATACTGCAGCAGAACCGGCGCATCGTGAAACTGGCTCCGCTCAAACCGTTCCCGGTCGTCGTCAAAAAGGCTGATTTTCGTCGAGGTGGAGCCGGGGTTGATGATCAGCAGCTGAAAGGTCTTTTTCGTTTCCATCGTCGGGTGCGGGAAGCCCCTTTCGGAGGGCTTCGGGCTGCTCCTTTTCTGATTTCGCGCTCCCGGCGGGCGGGCAGGCCGGAGGGACAGCCCCGTCGCCGGAAACACTCTAATTGTTATTCTTCAGAGGGGAGGCTTTTCCTGCAGAGAAACGAAGAAAAACATGGCTGCGGGATCGGCGGAAACGGAAACTTTTTGCTTGACAAAGGTTTCAGATGCTGGTATAGTCTAAAAGCTGCTTTTGAAGCGATTCGGGGGAGCTGCCCCCGAAGTGATGAAATGGATGAGGAGTGTTGACCATGTTCCGTACGTACCAGCCCAAGAAGCGTCAGCGGAGTAAGGTTCACGGCTTCCGCGCCCGCATGGCAACGAAGAACGGTCGTCGCGTGCTGGCTGCTCGTCGTCGCCGTGGCCGCAAGGAGCTGACGGTGTAAAGATACACCGCAGAGCTTTCGGATGACTGTGGATGAGGCCCGCCCGGTTCTTCGGGCGGGCTTTTCCTCATATCGGAACCTCCAGGAAACGAAGGACATCAAAGCACATGGAAAGACGGTATCGGCTGCAAAAAAACAGAGCGTTCCAGTATGTCTATCGCCGTGGACAATCGGTCGCCTGTCGGGATCTGGTTCTTCTGTCTGCCCCCGGGCGGCAGAAGAAGGTTGGGTTTTCCGTCAGCAAGAAGGTGGGCAAGGCTGTGACCCGCAACCGGGTCAAGCGCCGCCTGAGAGAATGCTTTCGGCCCCTGCTGGGGGACGTGAAAACCGGGCTGTACGTGATCGTCGCCAGACCCTCGGCCGCGGAGGCCACCTTTCAAAGCCTGCAGAAGGACGTGCGCTATCTGCTGAGAAAGGCGCGCGCGTTTCACAGCCAGGGAGAGGAAGGGAATCGCGCCCAATGAAACGTCTGCTGCTTGCCCTGATTCGTTTTTACCGCCGGGAGATCAGCCCGCGGAAGCGGAAGCCCTGCTGCCGCTATTTTCCCACCTGCTCTCAGTACGCCGTGACCGCCATTGAGCGGTACGGCGCGATGAAGGGCGGGAGAATGGCGCTGTGGCGGGTGCTCAGATGCAATCCGCTGAGCAGGGGCGGGTATGACCCGGTGCCGGAGGATCCGCACATTATTTTAAGGAGGGAATAACCCCGGATGAATGAGTTTCTGTTCGGAATTCTGGAGTGGATTCAGAGCTGGGTGGGCAGCTACGGCTGGGCCATGGTGGTCTTCACGGTGCTGATCCGGCTGG
>CAMNCR010000138.1 GCA_946534455.1 uncultured Clostridia bacterium
TGGGCATCGACGCAAGCCTGTCAGCCAGCTCTTTCATCGCGGCGGGAATGTCGATCTTCTGCGGGCAGACCGCCGCGCAGGCTCCGCAGCCGATGCAGGCGGAGGGCCGCCTGTCCTCCGGCAGCGCGTCCATCTGCATGGGAACGGTCATGCTGCCGGCAAACTTCAGGTCATTGTACGCGTGAATCAGCATGGGAATATCCAGCTGCATGGGGCAGCCGTCGCAGCAGTAGCGGCAGCGGGTGCAGGGCAGGGCATCCTTCAGCCCCTCGGCAATCTCCGCCAGCAGCTTCGCTTCCTCCCGGGTCTGCGGCTTCTCCGCGGTAAACGTGCGCACGTTGTCCTCCATCTGCGCAAAGCTGGACATGCCGGACAGCACCACCTTCACATTCGGAAGGCTCTGAAGCCAGCGGAAGCCCCAGGAGGCGATGCTCTCCTCCGGGCGAAGCGCCCGCAGCCTGCCCTCATCCGCTTCCGGCAGCGCGGCAAGCTTTCCGCCGCGAAGCGGCTCCATGACCCAGACGGGAATGCCCCTTTCGGTCAGCAGGTCATACTTGCTCTTCGCGTCCTGCAGCGTCCAGTCCAGATAATTCAGCTGAATCTGGCAGAATTCCATGCTGTCGCCGGCGTAATCCAGGAATCTTTCCAGCGTGTCCGGACGCGCATGGCTGGAAAAGCCAAGATGCCGGATCCGGCCCAGGCGCTTCTGCTCCATGAAGTAATGCAGAATATCCCACTTCGGGTCGGTATAGACGCCGTAGGAGTTTTCGTATACGTTATGCAGCAGATAGAAATCAAAATAGTCCACGCCGCATTTCCGCAGCTGCTCCTCAAAGACCTCCGCGGGATGATAGCTGGCAGAAATCTGATGGCCCGGATATTTGTCCGCCAGGAACCATGTCTCCCGGGGATGCGCCGCCAGGGCCTTTCCGATGGCCAGCTCGCTCTGGCCGCCGTGATAGGGCCAGGCCGTATCAAAATAGTTCACTCCCTGTTCCAGGGCGTAGTCCACCATTCTCCGCAGTTCCGCCTCGTCGATGGCCTTTTCCGGTGTCAGCGGCAGGCGCATACACCCGAATCCCAGTCGCGAAAGCCGTTCTCCGCAGGCATCGTTATACATCATCGCAATCCTTCCCTCCCGTTTGACAGCTCCAGGCGGAAACGCCCGGCCTCTCCCGCATACAGAGCGCACTCTCTCCATACATAAATACGGCGCCGGCCCGCTTTTTCCCTGCCGGACGCTGTCCGCTGCATCAAAAAGGGCTTGACACCGATGGATCGCATTCTGTAAGATAGGGACAGATCAGGAAAGGATGGTTTGAACAGAAAGATGAGGATTCGCAACTGACATTCGGCCACAGAGCCTCTCGGACGCTCGTCAGAGAGGGAGATTTTGTGATGCCGTTTGGAGGTTGCGGGATGCGATAGCCAAACGTTTTTGCTGTGCTCCGATTGCGCCTCCGCGGTGTGAAAGGAGTTTTTTTGATGGCAAAACTGATTCTGGAAGCAGCGGGCCTGCGCCTGGCTTATGGCGAGCGTCAGCTGCTGGAGATTGATCAGCTGAGTATTTTCAGCACGGACCGGATCGGCCTGATTGGCGAAAACGGCGCGGGCAAATCAACCCTGCTGCGGATTCTTGCCGGGGAAATCACGCCCGAGGAGGGAACGGTGAGACGTTTCGGACAGACGGCCGTGATTCATCAGGAGGGCCATGGAAACGCGTGCGGGGATCAGGAGCTGCGCGCCCAGTTCCGGGCTCAGGAGGGCCGAGAGAGCCTGTCCGGCGGAGAAATGACCCGAAATCGGATCGCGGAGGCCTTTTCCGCCCATCCGGATCTTCTGATGGCGGACGAGCCCACCACCGATCTGGATTCGGAGGGGCTGGCCCTGCTCCGGAAGAAGCTGACCGGCTTTCAGGGCGCGATTCTGCTGATTTCGCACGATCGTGCGCTTCTGCGAACGCTGTGCACCCGGATCTGGTATCTGCGGGATGGAAAAATTCTGGACTTTCCGGGCGGATATGACCGTTTTATCGAGGAGCGCGACCGCCGGATGGAACGGGAAACCTTCGAATATGAGCAGTACAGAGCTGAACAGAAGCGGCTGAAGGAATCCGCGCAGCGGATGGCGGAAAGAGCGTCCCAGGTCCGGAAGGCGCCGGGCCGGATGGGCAACAGCGAGGCCCGGCTTCACAAACGGGAATGGACCGATTCCGTTCTCCAGCTCAGCCATGCCAAGCGCACCCTTCAGAACAGAATGGAGCATCTGGAGGTTCGGGAAAAGCCGAAGGCGCTGCCGGAGATCCGGATGAAGCTGGGCGTTCTGCATCCGGTGGAAGCCAGGGCGGCCCTGGAATGCGAATGCAGCCTGCTTCAGGCCGGCTCCGCCTCGCTCCTGCGGGATTCGGGGCTGGTGCTCCCGACCGGCAGCCGAACCGCGCTGATCGGGCCCAACGGCTGCGGAAAAACGACTCTGCTCCGCGTGCTGACGGGGCATGCGGAGCAGGCCATACGGTTCAGAGGCAGGGTCCGATGGAACCCGGCCGTGCGCCTGGGCTGGTTTGATCAGCATCATGAGCGCACGCTGAATCCGGATCAGTCGGTTCTGGAGAACATCATGCGGGAATCCGTCTATCCGGAGCATTTTGCCCGAACCGTGATGGCCTGCCTGGGGCTCAGGGGAGAATCCGTTTTCCGGCCTCTGCGCCTGCTGTCCGGAGGCGAGAAGGCAAAAACAGCCCTCGGGAGGCTGCTCCTGATGGACTGCAATACGCTTCTTCTGGACGAGCCCACCAACCACCTGGATCTGTTTACCATGGAGGAGCTGGAAAAGCTTCTTTCCTCCTACGGCGGCACCCTTCTCTTCGTCAGCCATGATGAGGAATTCATCCGGAAAACCGCTACGCGAATCGTCCGTTTCGACGGACAGCGGCTGGAATCCGTGGAGGGGGGATGGGCGGAAATGAAGGCGCCCCGTCCGGAGGAGGGACCTGCCGCGGACAGGAGCCTCGAAATCAGCCGGCTGGAAATGCAGATGGCTGTCCTTTCTGCCAGAATGGCCCGCCCCGCCAGAGGAGACCGTCCCGAGCAGCTTCAGCAGGAATATCTGGAGCTGGGCCGAAGGATTCAGGAGCTGAAAAGGGATTCCCGCTAAGCGGGAATCCCCTCCTGACCGGTCCGGTAATCCGCGGACCGGCTGACCGCCCCGTCCGGGCAGATCCACCTGCCGGTCTTATCTCAGCACGGCGGCGGTCTGCGGCCCCAGGGTCAGGATTCCTTCCTCCAGCGCAGCTCCGCCGTCCTCCGGATCCGCGGTGACCCATCCGGAGATTTCGGTGAGCTCCCGCTCCGTCGCCTGCCTCAGGTCCAGGCGGACAGGCCTGGCCGTCGTATTATGGAAAACGCCGACGGCGGAGCCGTTCCACTCGCACAGATAACCTCCGGCCTTCGTATCCGGGAATCGCAGGGCCGTCACCTCACCCCGGGCGATTTCCGGATTGGCCTTTCGCAGGGCGATCAGCTTCCGGTAATGGTGCAGCAGGCTGCCCTGCATTTTCTCCAGGTCCGTCACCGCGTAGGGCGTCTGCTTGTCATAGGTGCTGCCGACGGGATTCCGCACGGAATCCCCGTCGCCCCACAGCATGGCCAGACGGCGGTTTGCGTCCGTATTCGCGCCGCCCCGGGAGCCCCGGAGGCCAATCTCTTCGCCATAATAGAGAAAGGGAGAGCCGGGGGACAGAATGTACAGGCTGGCTGCCACCGCCATCCTTCCGGAGGCGACCGTCAGATAGCCTGCTGCGCGATCCATGTCATGGTTGGAAACAAAGGGAATATTCATCGCCGAGGGGCGAATGTCGCGGATCGTCCGCTGATAGGCTTCCAGGGCGGCTGCATAGCGGTTCACATCCCCGCCCTTGGCGGTTTCCGCGATCAGCCCCTCCGCCTGCGCGGTCGCAAAGTGGAAGCAGTCCATCGCGG
>CAMNCR010000139.1 GCA_946534455.1 uncultured Clostridia bacterium
GTCTATTCCGCGCAGATACGCGAAAACGGAACCCGGCGGTTCCGTTTCAGCTGTTCAGTTACGGAGTCCGTTGCCGCGTCCCCAGGAAGCACACCGCCACCGTTCCCGGTCCGCAGTGCGCGCCAATCACAGGGCCGACGTTTTCAACCAGCACCTCGGCCTCCGGCAGCTTCTGGCTGACCATCGCCCGGGCCCGCTCGGCATCCTCCGGTGCGTCCGCGTGCAGGATGATAATCGGGCTCTCCTTCGGATCCGGCTCAAACTCCATCATCTTGTCCGCCAGGTAGGCGATGGCCTTCTTGCGCCCCCGCACCTTGTCGATGGACTGCAGCGTGCCGTCCTTCGCCTCGACGATGATGGGCTTCAGATCCAGCATCGTGCCCACCGTCGCCGCCGCCGCGGAAATCCGGCCGCCCCGCTTCAGATACTTCAGATCATCCACGGTGAACAGGCCCTGGCAGCGCAGCTTGTTGTTCTCCACCCAGGCCGCCACCTCTTCCAGCGGCGCGCCGGCCCGGTACATTTCATGGGCCTTCAGCACAAGCAGCGTCATCGGGCAGGAAATGCTCAGCGTGTCTACCACGACGAACTTCCGCTCCGGATACTTTTTCAGCAGCTTTTCCTGCGCGGCATACACCGCCTGAATGGTGCTGCTCAGCTTGCTGGAAAAGGCGATGAACAGCAGATCCTTTTCCTTCAGAATCGGCTCAAAGTATTCCAGATACGTTTCTTCGTTCAGCGCGGAGGTCACGGGCACCGCGCCCTCCCGCATCATATCGTAGTAAGCCTTGTGGTTCAGCGTCTGGCCCAGATCGTCGAAGTATTCCCTGCCGTTCAGGGCATAGGGCATGTATACCACGGGAATATCATACTGCTCCTTCAGGTGAAAGGGCAGATCGCTGTCGCTGTCGGTCATCAGGATGTAATCCATGGTGCCGTCTCCTCTCCTCGTCTTTCCGTCCTCTTTCTTTCCGGCGCAGCCCTCCGCAGGCCTCTGTCCGCGGCCCGGCTGCGGCGTTCAGTATACAATAGATAGGGGGAAAATGCAACCCTGCGGCCCGGCGCCGCCTCAGCAGCGCTGCAGCAGATAGCCGTCCAGGTTGCCCCATTCGCTGACCGCCACCTCTTCAATCCGCAGATGGCGCATCACCGCCATCAGGATGCAGATGCCGTGAACGACGATATCCGCCCGGCTGGGCTGCAGCCCCGGCAGCGTCTTTCGCGCCTCCGGCGTCATGTCCGCCAGCTCCTCCCCGATGGCCTGTACCGCCTCCAGCCGGATCCGGGTGCCGTGCATGTTGGTCCGGTCCGTCCAGGGAACCTTCCGCGCCATGGCGGACAGCGTCGTAAACGTGCCGCCCGTGCCGGCCCAGGCCCGTGGAAAGGGGCTGCCTGGCAGCTCCGGAAAATCCTCGGCCAGGGTCTGCGCCGCGGCTTTCTCCACGGCAGGCATGTCCTCCCGGCCCCTGATCGGGATCAGCCGGAACAGCCGCACCGCGCCGATCTGGCAGGAAGCCGCGCGCTCAATCCCCGCGGAGCCGCCGATGACCAGCTCCGTGCTGCCGCCCCCGATGTCAATCACGCCGCATGGATCCGCCTCCCTGACCACGGCGGACGCGCCGGCGAAGCTGAGGATCGCCTCCTCCCGTCCGGACAGGATTTCCGGCGGCTCCCCGGCCGCCTGCTGCACCAGCCGGATGAATTCCGCCCCGTTGGCCGCGTCCCGCGAAGCGCTGGTCGCAAAGATGCGCAGCATGTCCGCGCCGGCCTTCCGGGCGTTCTCCGCCATGCGCTGCACGGCCGCGGCCGTGCAGGCCATGCTCTCTGCGCTCAGGTTGCCCTGCGCGTCCAGCCCGGCAAACAGCCGGGTACCCTCCCGGTCCCGCATCAGGCGGATCAGGGAGGTTCCCTGCTTCTCCGCCATCAGCAGCCGGACGGAGTTGGAACCAATACCTATGACGGCTACCTTCACAAAGCTCCCCCTTCATTGCATACCCGCCCGACGGCGGAGGTCTGTCACTCCGCCTTTTTGTCCAGCGTCAGGGTATAGCCAAGCTTCTCCAGGGGCTCCTTCAGCGCCTCCACCAGGCTGGTCAGCTCTTCCTCTCCCATGCTCAGATAATCGGTCGCAGCCTCTCCGGCCTGCTTCAGGGCTTCATTTTCCTCCGTCAGGGTCTTCAGCTGCTCTGCCAGCGCATCCTTTTCCGCCTGCAGCGCTTCCAGACCGGCCTTGGCCTCTTCCGCCTGACCCTGCAGCGCCTGAATCTGCTCCTCCAGGCCCGTCTTTTCCTTCACGGCCGCCTCGACCTTGGCCAGCAGGTCCGTCTTTTCCTTGGTCAGGTTTTCAATCTGCGCGCTGAGCGTGGTCTTGTCCCCGTTCAGGGTCTCGATCTGGGTGGCCATGTTGCCCTTGTCCGTCAGGTGCGCATCCACCTGCGAGGTCTTCTCGTCCAGCTGGGCCGTCAGATCCGCCACCGTGCTTTCCAGGCCTTCCTTCAGCTCCGTCAGGGAAGCGATTTCCGCCGTCTTCGCCTCGACATCCGCCGTCAGCGTCTCAACCTGGGCCGCCTTCTCCGCCGCGTCCGCCGTCAGCGTTTCGATCTGCGCCGCCTTCTCCGCCGCGTCCGCCGTCAGCGTCTCAATCTGGGCCGCCTTCTCCGCCGCGTCCGCCGTCAGCGTCTCGATCTGGGCCGCCTTCTCCGCCGCGTCCGCCGTCAGCGTCTCAATCTGCGTCCCCTTCTCCGCGGCCTCCGCCGTCAGCGTTTCGATCTGCGCGCCTTTCTCCGCGGCCTCCGCCGTCAGCGTCTCGATCTGCGTGCCCTTCTCCGCGGCCTCCGCCGTCAGCGCCTCCACCTGCGAGGTCAGCTGATCTTTCTCCCCGGTCAGGCCGTCAATGAGCTCTGCCTTGGTTTTGTCCGCCTCGCTCAGCGTCGCGTAGCGGTTGTTGCCCGAGATGGTGGTCGCGATGAAAATAATGGCGACGATCGCCAGCACACAGGTGAGAATGGGAAATACTTTCTTCATGGCTCAGCCCTCCTATGCAGTTCGATGTGTCTTTTGGGATTAACATCCGCGAATAAAGACAGTATATCACCTTTGATCCGTTTTGTCACCTGCTGTTTTCCGATCTCCGGTCCTCGCCTCCCGCTCCCCTCCGGCGCCCGTCGCGGGCCGGGGCTCATCCCCCGGGCACCCGGTAAATCCGGGCCTCGCCGTTTTCGAAAACCAGGGGGAAGCTGGCCTCCAGCCACGCCTCATCCACCGCATAATCGGACCGCTCGTAGGAGGAAACGTAGATATAATCCACCCCATACCGGTCCAGCACGCTCAGGTTCGCCTCCGGCTCCTCCAGAAACGCCGCGATCTCCGCCTGCCGCTCGCTCGTGTCAAACCCGTGCCAGTACAGCCACAGATCCGGACCGCACACGATGGTCCTGCCCGCGATGGACAGCGCCGGATTCAGGTGCTGCGTCCCGGAGAGCACCACCGCGTCCTCCGGCGTTTCCTCCCGGAAGAACGTCCCCGCCTCCACCGCCTCCCGGCTGAAGGCCTGGTAATTGGACACCGTTTCCCGCCAGAGGGTCAGCCCCGCGCTCAGAAAAACCGCCACGCTCAGCGCGGCCGCGAGGATCGGTCTGGCCCGCAGCCCCCGCAATCGCGTCCACATGTCCGAGGCCCAGTCCGCCACGATCATGCAGCACAGCAGCCACGCCAGGTAGAACAGCTTGTTGTTATCGTATTCATTCGGCTGGAAGCGAATCAGCTCCGCCGCCAGGATGATGGGCAGCGCCATGGCAAACAGCCGGCGCCATCTGGGCTTGCGCTCCGCCAGCGCCAGCAGCAGCGCCGCAAAGGGCAGCCCGATGTTCTTGAGATAGAACCACAGATACAGATCCCGCATGCCGCGGCCGTCCGGATTGTTGACCCAGTTAAACTGCAGCTTCAGGAACGCGTGCCCCTCCGGCCCCTGAAAGGTCTGACGGAAGGTGAAGCAGAGCAGCTGCGGCAGCGCCAGCGCGGCCGCCAGGCAGGCGTAGCCCACGTAGGGCAGCAGTATGCGTCCCCTGCTTCTTCGCGCCATCAGGGTTCGGGGATCGCCGTGAATCAGGTCGTAGCTCATGCAGCCCAGGGAGGCGAGCCCCAGCGCAAGAAAGCTGTGGGTGTGAATCAGCGGCAGCGCGCCGGCCCAGATCCCCAGCAGCACCACCGCCCGGGCGCCGCCCTCCCGCTCCCGCAGCACGGGCCGGAACGCCGCGTCCAGCAGATACAGGCAGGGAAGCACCATGCACCACCCGCCCAGCAGCGTCCGCTGGGGAATCATCAGATCCGCGATCACGTTGGACCAGCGCAGGTTGTTCGGATCGGGCTGATTGGTCGGCGTCCTGTACCAGCCCGTCAGAATCTGGCGGATCCGGGCGACGGCGGTCCACTGGCCGGAAGCGTCCCTGCCCCCCGCCAGATCAAAATCGTACAGAAATCCCAGCCCGCCGTTGAGGAAAAACAGCAGCGCCGCCAGTACCGCGGTCTTCCGGCCGCCGGTCATCCGGCGCCCCATCACCAGCACGCCCAGATAGCACAGCGCCATCATCAGCGTCCCCGGAACGATCAGGGAAGCCTGCAGCGACGCGCCCAGCAGCAGGAAGGTGGAGCTCAGCGAATCCGTCAGGAAGGGATAGGACAGCCGCGCTCCCGGGTAAAAGGGATAGTCCGCCGGAAACCGCTTCCCGATCAGCCCCGTCACAAAGCTCAGATGCATCGGCAGATCCCCGTAGGTGCTCTGTCCGACGTACCATCCGCCGTCCGGATCCACGCGCACATTGTGCGTGTACTGCAGGTAACCGCTCAGCGCCGTCAGCGGCACCAGCACCCACAGCGCCTGCCGCAGCACGCGGCTCTCCTCCGCGTCCCAGCAGGCCGCGGGCCGTTCATCCCGCGCAAAATAGCAGATGGCCGTCAGCAGCAGCAGCACCGCCGCCGCCATCCCATGGGCCATCAGCGTGAAGGAGAGCAGAAACGCCGCCAGCGCGGGCAGCCACATTTCCAGCAGCAGCCCCAGGCTCAGCCCCAGCCACAGCCGGTTCAGCGGCCGGTGCCGCGGCAGCAGAAACCGGACCATCAGCACGCCGCACGCCAGATACAGCAGCAGATATCCCAGGGCCGCGATCATGTGTCTCGCCTCTCCTTCGGTTCCTTTTTTTCATCCTCGGCATCCAGCTGCGCGGCAATCTCCATCAGCCTCCGCAGCCGGTGATTCACGCCGCTCCGTCCCAGCGGCGGGTCCATGCGCTCCCCGATCTCCCGCAGGTTCAGCTCCGGGTGTTCCAGGCGCAGCCGCGCCATCTCCCGCAGGGCCGGCGGCAGGGTAAACAGGCCCTGCCGGAGCGCAATCTGCCGGATCGCCTCCACCTGGGAGAGCGCCGCATCCAGGGCGCGCTCGCCGTTGTGCTCGTCGCAGTTCGCGGCCCGGGTGGCTGTCGCCCGCAGCTGCCTGGCCGCGCGGATGTTTTCCATTTCCAGCACGCTCTGCCCGGCGCCCATCAGCGCGAGCATGTCCGCCACCTGCTGCCCGCTCTTCAGATACAGAACGGTCTGCCCCATCCGCTCATAGGTGCGGATGGGCAGCTCGCTCTTCTCCAGCATTCGCGACAGCGTGTGGGTCAGGTGCCCGTCCCCGGCCTGGAATTCCAGATGGTATCCCCGCTCCGGATTCGTCATCGTCCCCGCGCCCAGAAAGGCCGCCCGGAAGAAGGCTCTCCGGCAGCAGATCCGGGTCAGCGGGTGCCTCGGCACCATGTGCCGGAGCCGCAGCGTTCCGGTTTCATCCGTTTCCATCATGTGCAGGGTTTCCAGCAGCTGACGCGCATCCTCCCCGGTCAGCGTCAGCACGCAGGTGCGCTGTCCCCCCAGCCGCGGGCTCTGAATAAAATGCAGCACGGGCGTCACGTTCAGCCGTCGCTTCAGCAGCAGAAACAGCCTGCGCGCCACGCCCGCGTTTTCAACCCGCCAGCTGACGGAGAAGGAGCCGCCTCCCCGCATGGACAGATGCCCGGAGGTCTGGGTCAGCGCGGCAATTTCACTGAGCATGCAGCACGGCTTTCCCAGGGGCAGATGAATCAGCTCCTGCTTCACCCGGGCGGAGAAGCTCTGCCCCTCGTCCCGCCGCATTACTCCTCCTCCAGGGGCGCCGTCCAGCGGGCCTGCTCCAGCAGCAGATCCCGGTGGTTCACCTCCACCGGCAGCCCGGCCCTGCGCAGATAGTCCCCCAGGGCCTCCGCGATGGCCACGCTTCTGTGCGCGCCGCCGGTGCAGCCCACCGCCAGCACCAGGCGGTGCTTTCCCTCCTCCCGGTAATGGGGAATCAGGAAGTCCAGCAGCTGCTCATACTGCCGCATGAACTCCACCGTCGTGGGATGCTCCATCACGAAGCTCCGCACGTCCTCATCCAGCCCGCAGTGCCGGCACAGGGATTCGATGTAGAAGGGATTGGGCAGAAACCGCACGTCCACCACCAGATCCGCCTGCCGCGGCAGGCCGCGCTTGAAGCCGAAGCTCATGATTTCCGCCCGCAGCGGGGGCTCGCCCTCATCCAGGCTGCCCAGCGCCTTTTTCAGCGTCTTCCGGATGGCCCGGGCGGTCAGCCCCGTGGTGTCGATCACATAGTCCGCCGTTTCCCGCAGCGGCATCAGCCGCGTCCGCTCCTCCGCGATGGCCTCCGTCAGCGTCAGCCCCTCCTGGCTCAGGGGGTGCTCCCGCCGCGTTTCCTTATAGCGGTCCAGCAGCGTTTCCTCGCTGGCCTCCATGAAGATGGTTTCCACCGGATGCCCCATCCGCCGCAGCTCCCGAATCGTCTGATCCACCGCCTGCGCGTCGAAGAACTCCCCGCTGCGCACGTCCACGCCGAAGGCCACGACCTTCCGCCGCGTGGCCGAGGAATCGAAGGCCTCAATCAGTCTGGGAAGCAGCATCGGCGGAAGGTTATCGATGCAGAAGCTTCCCTGATCCTCCAGAAAGCGCACGCAGGCGGTCTTGCCCGCGCCGCTGTACCCGGTCACGATCAGATATTTCATGTCTCCCCGGCCTCCTCTCCCAGAATCCGGATCTCCGGCTCCAGCCGGATTCCCGCGCG
>CAMNCR010000140.1 GCA_946534455.1 uncultured Clostridia bacterium
CAGGCAGATGACCCAGCCGGTTACGCTGGTTCCCAGCACCGCGCCGAGGATCACCGCGATCGCCTGCCGGAGGCGCATCATGCCGGAGTTCACAAAGCCCACCACCATCACGCTGGTCGCGGAAGAGGACTGAATCACCGCCGTCACACCGGTGCCAAGCAGCACGCCCCTGAGGGTCGTGCTGGACAGGCGGTACAGAATCAGCTCCAGGCGGTTGCCCGCCACCTTCTTCAGCCCGTCGCCCATCATGGACATGCCAAACAGGAAAAGGGCCACACCGCCCAGCAGGATAATGATATCGACAATATTCACGCGTTCTTCTCCATTTCGTCTTCTCAGGATCGTCGGGGAAAGGGGCTGCTTCCTACTGGTTTTTCAGCCGTTTATCGCACTTTCTGGCCAGCCAGGTGCCGAAGGACTGAATGACCTGCGTGATGACAACCAGCACGATCACCGCCAGATACAGCACCGCGTAGCGATATCGCTGATACCCGTACGCCAGGGCCAGCTTGCCCAGGCCTCCGCCGCCGACCGCGCCGGACATGGCCGTATATCCCATGATCGTCGTGATCGCCAGGGTGATATTCGTAATCAGGCTCGGCACGCTCTCCGGCAGCATCACATGGAACACGATCTGCATCGGGGACGCGCCCATGGACTGAGCGGTCTCGATGATGTTGGGGTTCACCTCCCGCAGGCTGGATTCCACCAGCCGCGCGATAAACGGGAAGGAGGCGACCGTCAGCGGAACGATGGAGGCCACGGTTCCCAGGGAGGTGCCGGCGATCACCCGGGTCAGCGGGATGATCATGACCATCAGGATGATAAAGGGCACGGAGCGCAGGAAGTTGATCATCACGTTCAGAAATCCCATCAGGGGCCCCGGAAGCGGCCGAACGCCCTTCTTCTCCCCCGTCACCAGGATCACCCCCAGCGGCAGGCCGATCAGCACCGCAAAAAAGGTGGCCAGCAGGGTGGAATACAGCGTTTCCCAGATCGCGAAGGGAAATTCGTTCAGCAGGCAGTCCCATGCCTCCTGCAGCCGTTCCGGCGTAAACGCGTTGGCAAAATTCATGGAGCCACCTCCTTCGCGACGTATTCAGCTTCCACCTGAACCGTAATGTCCGGCGTGGCGCTCAGATAGGAGACCGCCTTCGCCAGCGTCTCCGGCGTGCCGGGGATATCCAGCAGCATATAGCCATACGCCCTGTCTCCCACAGAACGGGTGGACGCGCCCAGAATGCTGGCTAAAATGCCGCAGTCGATGGCCATCCTGGCAATCAGCGGCTCCCGGGAGGCCACGGCTCCGTTGAAAATCACGCGCACGCGCTGGCCGCCCTCCGGGAAGACGGATCCGCCGTCCGCGCTCTCCGGATAGATCAGGTTTCTGGTCGCGTTGGCCCGCGGGTTGGAAAAAACCTCCGCCACGCTGCCCTCCTCGACCACCTGACCGTTTTCCAGAATGGCCACCCGGTTGCAGACCTCCTGCACCACGCTCATCTGGTGGGTAATGACGATGACGGTAATCCCCAGCTTTTCGTTGATATCCCGGATCAGCTCCAGAATGGCGTGGGTGGTTTTGGGATCCAGCGCCGAGGTTGCTTCGTCGCACAGCAGCACATCCGGCTCCGTCGCCAGCGCACGCGCGATAGCGACCCGCTGCTGCTGTCCGCCGGACAGCTGCGCCGGATAGGAATTGGCCTTGTCCGGCAGGCCCACCAGCTCCAGCAGCTCCATCGCTTTCTGCTCCGCCTGTTTGCTGTCCACACCGCTCAGCTTCAGCGGCAGCATCACGTTTTTCAGGCATGTGCGCTGCATCAGCAGATTGAAGCCCTGAAAAATCATCGTGATCTTCCGCCGCATGGCGCGCAGCTCCTTCTGGCTCATGGACCCCATGTCCTTCCCGTTCACCAGAACGCTGCCCTCCGTCGGGCGCTCAAGCATGTTGATGCAGCGCACCAGGGTGCTCTTGCCGGCGCCGCTCATGCCGATGATGCCGTAGATATCCCCATCCCGAATGGTCAGGTTGATCTGCCGCAGGGCGTCCACCGAACCGTCCATCGTTTCAAAGTGCTTGGACAGGTTTCTCAGCTCAATCATTTCGCATCCTCCCAGTCCCTCAAATCCCATGTTATTATATCTGATTTACCTCTGTCAAATCAACCATCTTTTGCCAAAGAAAAGGCACCCGGAACTCCTCCGGGTGCCGCGTTCTGTCGAAGAAGCGGATTTCCTCTCCGTTTTTTCGAGATTATTTGCTGATGCCCAGCGCAGCCAGGTCAGACTGCTGTCCGGCATAGATGCCCATCGGCTCCACATGCACGCCCGCAATGGAAACCAGGGTGGTGCCGTTCTGCGCGTTGAAGTCATCCTGATAGGGCTGATGCGCGAAGAAGTTCGCGAAAGCGTCCCCGTCGTTGACCGCGGTGTTCGGCGTCACATAGTCATCCACGATGACGACCTCCAGGGTGATGCCCTTCTCGGCCAGAATGCCCTTCACGATTTCCAGCACGAAGGAGTGCGGATCCAGCGTCGCAACCACGCGGATGGTCTTGCCCTTCAGCGCTTCATAATCCACCGTCTCATCATATCCGTCGGTGGGATTCTCCACCACGGAGATCGCCTGGCCTTCGTAGTTGGCGAAATAATCCACCACCTGCTGGCTCAGCACGGCCGCCGCCAGCGCCTTGGCCTCGTCGCTGTCCTTGTCCTTCTCGTTCACGCTGACCACGTTCACATAGGGGGATTCAGCGTTTTCATAAGCCAGCGCGTCGCCCAGCTCAGCCGCCAGGGCGTAGTTGCCGTTGATGATGCCGAAGTCCACGGAAGCCAGATGCGCGGGAACCTGCGCAGCTTCCACTTCTTCAAATTCGATGCCCAGGGGATTTTCGGTAATGTCCGCCACGGTCGCGGTGATGCCCGCATTCTCGTCCACCTTGATCACACCGTAGGCCTGCAGGAGCAGCAGCGCGCGCCCTTCATTCGTGGCGTCGTTGGGGATCGCGATCTTGATTCCGTCCGCCAGGGAAGCCGTCAGCGTCAGGGAAAGCACCAGAGCCAGAACCAGAGCAATCAGTTTCTTCATGGGAAGATCTCCTTTCATCATGGCAAAAATAATCGAGAAGCCGTTCCGCTTCCCGTCAAAAACAGACTGTCACGCATGCACGTCACATTCGGAAAACGGCGTCGGAACACTCACCGCACATCCCTGCGGCAAAACACATTCGCATCAGATCCGTTTTCATCCCGGCGTCCTCCTCTCTGTTTTTGCTGCTGGCATGATACCACGGCCGTTTTCCTCCTGTCCAATATCGGAAAACAATAGGGAGATATAGATTGAATCTATATCTCCCTGCGTTCTCCGTCCCCTTCTCAGCGCTTGATATCGTAGTTCATGTTCATCAGATTCCGAATGGAGCTGACATCGTCCGTGATGTTCGCGTCCCCGTGGATGGTATGCTTGATGACCGACGAGGCCACCGCAAAGTTCAGCATATCCATGGGCTTATCTCCCTGAATCATGGCATAGATCAGGCCGGAGGCAAAGGCGTCGCCGCCGCCTACCCGGTCCAGAATCGTGAAGGTGAACTGTTTGCTTTCAAACGTATGCCCATCATACCACATGAAGGCCTTCAGGCTGTTTTCCGAGCCGGAATGAGCGTACCGCACGTGCCGGGCGATGCATTTCAGATTGGGCCATCTCTCCACAAACCGCTGGAACACCTCATCCTGCTCCTCATAGGCCGGCTGCAGAGGAACCCCGTCCTTCCAGTCCCCCTTTGAAGGATCGTCCTCGTCCTTCCACAGGTGATAGGGCTCGATGCCCAGCAGCACATCCACATACGGCAGGCACTGCGTGCAGTAGTCCCGCGCTTCCTCCCAGCTCCAGAGCGTGGAGCGGAAGTTTCCGTCGAAGGAGACGGTCAGTCCCAGCTCCTTCGCGGTCTTCAGCATATTCATGGTCAGCTCGGCGCAGTTTGGCGCCAGCGCCGGCGTGATTCCGGAAAGATGCAGCCAGTCAAATTCCTGCAGCAGCGCCCGGAGATCATATCCGGAAAAATCATATTCCGTCAGCGCCGAATGCTTCCTGTCGTAGATGACCTTGCTGGCCCGGATGCCGAAGCCCGTTTCCAGATAGTAGGTTCCCAGCCGGTGCGTCGGCGTTTCCTCCGGCGTGGAGAGAATCACCGGTGTGCAGTGCACATCGCTGGAGCGCAGCGCGCGAATGGCGCTTTTCCCCAGGGAATTGTTCGGCACCACGGAGAAAAAGGTGGAATCAATTCCCAGGCAGGCCAGCGCCAGCGCGATGTTGGCCTCGCTCCCTCCATAGGAGGCCTCGAAGGAGGAAGCCATCCGGATCTTTTCATAGTTGGGAGGGGTCAGCCGCAGCATGATTTCCCCCATCGTGATGAATCTCTTTCCTTTTTCCTGGCCCGCAAGCAGCGGATTGCTGTGTTCCATGCTTCCTCCTCCCGGACGTGCTTCTCCGTCCTTGATACGGCTTTCCTTCATTCAGTTTTCACTCGCGTTCGCCTCGCCGGACAAACGGATGCTTTCCTGCTTCTGAGTATATCATATTCCGCGCTGGAGCCAAAGGCCTTTCTGCATTATTTGCTCCAGTTTTTCTCAATTTCCGGCAGCACCTTCTGATCCGCCGGAAGCCAGCTGAGGGTGTAAAGCGCCTCCCTTTCCAGCCATCTGGCCGCCTCATGCTCCAGCAGTCTGGGTTCTCCCGTCCGAATGCTGCACCGAAAGCACTGCATGGAAAGATGAAAGGACGGATAATCCTGCTCCACGTCACAGATCTTCTGCTCCACGGCAATCCCGAGATCCAGCTCCTCCCGGATCTCCCGGATCAGCGCCTCCTCCGGCTTCTCGCCCGGTTCAATCTTGCCCCCCGGGAATTCCCAGCCGTCCTTCCATTCTCCATATCCCCGCTGGGTCGCAAACACCTTTCCTTCATGAAAAATCACCGCCGCAACCACCTGAATACTTTTCATGCGCTCTCTCCCCTGCCCTTTCTGTTCCCCATGATAAGCCATCCTGCCTGTCTCGGCAAGCACCGAATTCCGGAAAAGGCCTCTTTCCTTCCGTCAGGACCGGATCCGGAACGAATCGAAAAAAAGCAAATTTAGGGCTGGACAAACCCGATTTGCTTTGCTATAATATCGGTCGCTGGTTGTGCCGATGTGGCTCAGTTGGTAGAGCAGCCGATTCGTAATCAGCAGGTCAGGGGTTCGAGTCCCCTCATCGGCTCAGCTTCG
>CAMNCR010000141.1 GCA_946534455.1 uncultured Clostridia bacterium
CCCTATGGCCCCTATGGCGAGGCCCGGCGTCTGGATGGCAAGCTGTTCTACGCCGCCAAGCATGTGGAGGGCCCGGAAGGCGCCTTCATGGTGGGCTGGGCACGCCGCAGCGAATCCCCCTCCTCGACGTCGGAGGTCTCCGGCTGGGCGGGCAACCTGGCGGTGCAGAAGCTGATTCAGAAAGAGAATGGCGAGCTTGCGCTGGCTCCTGTGGAGGCCGTTGCCGGGCGCTACACGGCGCGGCGGCGTCTGGCGGTGGATTCGGACAGCATCCAGGTGCAGGCCGGCTCCCGGTATGGTTACACGGAGGCCTTCACTGCCTATGAGCGCTTCCTGCTGAAGGGCAAATTCACCTATGCCGGCAAGGGCTGCTTCGGTCTGGCTTTCGATTACAACGGCCAGGCGGGCAGCTACAAGCTGATCACCCTTGACCCTTCCAAGCAGAAGCTCAGGCTGGAGCTGAACGAGGGCAGCACCCTGATCACCGAGACGGATGCCGCGCTGGAGGCGGGGAAGGAATATGCCTTCACGTACCTGCAGGAGGGCTCCGTGGGGATCTTCTGGCTGGAGGACGCCTCTCTCACCGTGCGCCTCTATGGCGTCAGCGGCAAGCCTGTACGCCTGTATGCCGAAAGCAACACTGTCACCTTTACCGACCTGCAGGAATACACGGAACAGGAATGATACGCCATGATAAAGAACAGCCTGATTTTTGCCAGGGCGTATGAAAGCGAGGAGGGCGGGAAGATCCCTGCCGATGCCCGCCCCCTCTTTCATCTGACGCCCCGGATCGGATGGATGAACGATCCCAATGGTTTTTCCTTTTATCAGGGACAGTACCATCTGTTTTATCAGTATTATCCCTACGATACCGAATGGAACTCCATGCACTGGGGCCATGCCGTGAGCCATGACCTGCTGCACTGGACCTATCTGCCCGCTGCCCTGGCTCCCGACGCGCCGTATGATTCCTTTGGCTGCTTCTCCGGCAGCGCGACCGAACTGCCGGATGGCAGGCAGCTGCTGCTCTACACCGGCGTGCGCAAGGAGGGCGGCGACAGGGGCAAAGATCTGCAGACCCAGTGCGTGGCGGTGGGGGATGGACTGGATTATAGCAAATACGCGAAGAATCCCGTGCTGGATGCCGGCGACCTGCCCGAGGGTCTGAGCCCGTACGATTTCCGCGATCCCAAAATCTGGCGGAGGACGGACGGCGGCTATCGCTGTGTGGTCGGCGCGCGCAGGATGAACAGGCGCGGCGTGCTGCTGCTGTTTGACAGTGAGGATGGCTTTCGCTGGCATTTTGTCAGCATTCTGGCGGAAAACGACGGGCGCTTCGGCCTCATGTGGGAATGCCCGGACTTCTTTCCCCTGGACGGGAAGGATGTGCTGTTTGTCAGCCCGCAGGACATGCTGCCGGAAGGCTTTGAGTATCACAACGGCAACGGCACGGTATGCCAGATTGGTGCATTCGATGAAGAAGAAAAGCGCTTCATCCCGGAGCACCATCAGGCCATCGACTACGGCATCGACTTCTATGCTCCGCAGACCCTGCTGACCCCGGACGGGCGACGGGTGATGATCGGATGGATGCAGAACTGGGATACCTGCAAGAATACCGGCTATGAGGATCGGAAGTGGTTCGGACAGATGACCCTGCCCAGGGAACTGTCCATCCGCAACGGCCGACTGTATCAGCAGCCCATCCGGGAGTTAGCACTCTATCGCAGCAGGGCGGTGGAATACAGGAACGTTTCTGTCCGTGACTGCGTCAGCCTGTCCGGCATCGAAGGCCGCAGCGTGGAGCTTGACCTGCGCATCCGCCCGGAGAAAGCGGAAGCGCCATATCTCAAGTTTATCATGCGCTTTGCGCAGGACGACCAGTATCATTCCATCCTCAGCTATCGTCCGCATGAGTCGCTGCTGAAGATCGACCGGAAATTCTCCGGTTCCCGCCGCGCCTACATCCACCAGCGCCGCTGCCAGGTGGCAAATCACAACGGCGAAATCCACCTGCATGTGATTCTGGACCGCTTCAGCGTCGAGGTTTTCATCAACGACGGTGAGCAGGTGATGACTGCCACGATCCTGACGGATCCCTCTGCCCGCCGCATCAGCTTTGAGGCTGACGGCCGGGCTGTGATGGACATCACCAAGTACAGTCTGTTTTCGGAAGACTGAGCCATGAAGCAATCAGGCGAAAAAGAAACAGACGGGGAGGATGACTCTGAAAATGATCAAAATCTATGGGATGCCCACATGCCCTTATTGTGACTATGTTCACGAACAGGTCAGGGACAGGGAAGATGAATTTGAGTATATCAACATCGGTGAGAACATTCGCAATTTAAGCGCCTTTATGCGCCTGAGGGATACCGACCCGGTTTTTGATCATCTGAAGGCCGTCGGCGATGTAGGCGTTCCCGCTTTTGTTTTTGAAGACGGACGCGTTTCCGTGGACCCGGCGGATGCGGGACTGATCGAATACGGCTCGCCGGAAGCCTGCTCCATTGCGGAACACAGGAGCGGACGAAAGGGCTGCTGAGGCGTACAGGTGAAATCTGATTTCAGCATGATCTTTGATCCATCTTTCAACGTCTGCCGGGTTGTCGGGAAAGCTGTCGGAAACGCCTTTAAGGACGGGCTTAAGCTGAAGTAACTGAAAAAAGAGAAGCGCTCGCACCGTAGTCATCGTACCGGTCGCGAGCGTTTCTCTTTCGGTTATACAGTTTCCTGCTGTCAACGGTTTTGGTAACGGGGCTGAAATCCCAGGTGACCCGCCGCTGACGGTTCAGCTCCTTCTGAGCTTTCTTGCTCAGCTTGTCCTTTGGGACGAATCTGGCCATGATCATCACTCCCTTCCCATGGCGTACCTGAAGTATAACACGGGGTGTTACCCCGTACAAGGACGAGGTCAGAAAAATATCGGCAGCTATTGCGCCACAGCCGCAGCAGTCTGGCCCTGAATCCGCGGGAGGCTTCCCGCCTGAGGAAACCGGCCGGACAGACGCAGATCATGGGGGACCACCTCCGGAGGGGCCAAAAGAAAGCGCCGTTCGTGACCGAACGACGCCAGCAGAACCTGTGAGATCGGATTACAGCGTGTACACGTAATCCGCCTTTCTCGGCGCGGCCTCCCCGGCGGGCCT
>CAMNCR010000142.1 GCA_946534455.1 uncultured Clostridia bacterium
CCTCCGGCAGCCGTTCCCGAATCACCCTCATGCTTCCGCCTCCGATGCTCCGCCCTCCGGAGCGATCTGCGCCCGCCAGCGCAGTGCCTCGCCTTCCCGCTCCAGAATGCCCCAGAACTGATTTTCGAGATACAGCCGTGTAATCCCGGCCTCTTCGGGCGCGTCGCCCCGCAGGCTGCTCAGCTCCAGCCTGGCACCGGCCTTCACCCACTTGCCCAGCCACGCGGGCGCGTCCATCCGGGGCAGGTGAGCCAGCGGCGCATCCGGCGCAATCAGGTGGTCCTCCAGCGAGCCGTCTTCCGCCCAGGTCCGCGCCTGCTCCAGCGTCATGGACGTATCCAGCGTAAAAAAGCCGCTCCGGGTCCGCGTCAGGCTCCGCATATGGGCGGGGCATCCGCAGGCCTTCCCCAGATCCTCGCAGAGGGTCCGGATGTAGGTGCCCTTTCCGCAGCGAACCCGCAGGGCCGCGCCGTGGTCCGGCGCCTCCCGCAGCACCTCGATCCCGTCAATGCGCACCAGGCGCTCGGGCACCTCCACCGTTTCTCCTCTGCGGGCCAGGGAATACAGAGGCTTTCCGCCTACCTTGATGGCGCTGTACATGCTGGGCCGCTGGACGATGGTGCCCTCCAGCGTCCGTGCCATGGCGCGAACCCGCTCCAGAGGAGGATAGTGATCCCCTGTCTCCAGCACCTGACCGGTGGCGTCCTGCGTATCCGTCCGCGTGCCGAAGGCGATCACGGCTTCGTATTCCTTCTGCTTGTCCACCAGGTAATCAAAAAGCCGCGCCGCCTTTCCGATCATGATAGGAAGGACGCCCGCGGCTTCCGGATCCAGCGTCCCGGCATGACCCACTCTCTTTTCGCCCGTCAGGCGGCGCATGACCGCCACCACGGCGGCGCTGGTCATTCCGGTCGGCTTGTCAATATTGAAAAAACCGTTCATCGCTTTACTTCTCTGTCTCCAGTTTCTGCTCCAGGGCCGCCACCACCACCGCGGTCGCCTCCCGCAGGGTGCCGGCCAGGGTGATGCCGGAGGCCTGGGGATGCCCGCCTCCGCCCAGGGACTTGGCTACATCGTCAATCCGCTGGGGCGATTTGGACCGCAGGCTGAATTTGATCATCCCGGGTTCATCCTCCCGCGCCAGCACCGCCATTTGCGTGCCCACGGTTTCCAGCCCATAGTTCACGATGGTGTCCGCGTGCTCGTTGAGCGCACCGCAGTCCAGGAAATCCTGCCTGGAAAGCGTCATCACGGCGATGCGGCCCCCGCCCGCAAAGCGCAGATGCTCGATGGCCCGTCCCAGCAGCCGGAGCTGCTCCCGGCTCCGTTCGCGGAACAGGATCCGGCTCAGCTCGCTCAGCGGCAGACCTGCGCGCATCAGCTCGCTCATAATGGAAAACACCTCCGCGCTCGTGGCGGAAAAGGAAAAGTTTCCGGTGTCCGTGCTCATGCCCGTGTACAGGCACATGGCAATTTCCCGCGTCATCGGAACGCCCATCTGCCGCAGCTGTTCATAGACCAGCACGCTGGCCGCCGGCGCATATCCGTCCACGCTGTTGGTCTCGGCGAAAAGCGGATTGGTCGGATGATGATCAATCTGCGCGGTATGGGCGCACCGCTCCATCAGGGACCGGCCCGTGCCCAGCCGGGCAGGATCGCTTACATCCACCGCGAGGAAAAGGTCAAAGGCTTCCCCGCAGTCGGAGGGATTCCGGAAGGTTTCCACCCCCGGGAGCATGGCCAGGTTGTCCGGAATTTTGTCCTCACAGAACACGGACGGCTTTTTCCCCAGAGCCAGCAGCCCCAGGCGCATGGCCAGCGCGCAGCCGATCGTATCCCCGTCAGGATTGATATGGCTGCAGATGGCGATGCTGTCCGCCGCCCGGATTGCTTCCGCAATCGCCTCAGGTTGTCTCCTCATCTCGCTGTTCATGCTCTTCCCCTGTTCCCGCCGCGTCTGCCAGCAGGCTCGCAATATGAACCCCGTAGGCAATATTCCGGTCGCTGATAAAGCTCAGCTCCGGGCTGTAGCGGATGATCATTCTCCGGCCCAGAGAGCGGCGGATGTATCCCGCGGCGCTTTTGAGCGCCTGCATAAGCGGCTCCCGCTTGTCATCCTCCAGCACGCTGACATAGATTTTCGCATACCGGAGGTCTCCCGCGACATCCGCCCTCGTGATGGAAAAGGTTCCATCGATCCGGGGATCGCTCAGCTCCTCCCGGATGATGGCATCCACTTCCCGACGGACCTCCTCGGAAATCCGGTCGATTCTCTGATAACTCATGTGCGCGGAATCTCCTCCATGATGTAGCACTCCACGATATCGCCTTCCTTGATATCGTTGTGTCCCTCCAGGCTCATGCCGCACTCATATCCTGCAGCCATTTCCTTCACGTCGTCCTTCAGATGGCGCAGGCTGCTCAGCTTGCCCTCGAAGACCACCACATTGTCACGCAGCAGGCGCACGCTGGCATTGCGCTGCACCTTGCCGTCCTGCACATAGCAGCCGGCGATGATGCCCGCGCCCGTGATCTTGAACACGTTGCGCACCTCCGCGTGACCCAGCAGCACCTCGCGGTATTCCGGCTCCAGCATGCCCTTCATGGCCAGCTCCATGTCCTCGATCGCCTTGTAGATGACCGTATAGAGCCGCACATCCACCTTGGCCTTTTCCGCCGTTTCCCGGGCGGAGGCATCCGGACGGATGTTGAAGCCGATGATGATGGCGTTGAAGGCGGAGGCCAGGTTCACGTCGTCCTTGGTGATGGCGCCCGCGGCGCTGTGCAGCACGCGGATCTTCACCTCGTCGCTGGACAGCTTCTCCATGGCCTGCTTCACGGCCTCCACGGAGCCCTGCACGTCCGCCTTGATGATCAGATTCAGGGTGGTAACCTTGCCCGCCTCGATGCTGGAGAACAGGTTCTCCATGCTCATCTTGGCCATGGTCGCCTCCCGGCTTGCCCGCAGCTTTTCACGGCGCTCGTCCGCCACCTGGCGGCTCAGCCGGTCATCGCCCACGGCGATCATTTCATCGCCCGCGCTGGGCACATCGTCAAAGCCCATGATTTCCACAGGCATGGACGGGCCGGCGGAATCGACCCGCTCGCCCCGGTCGTTGATCAGCGCGCGCACCTTGCCGGACGCCATGCCGGCAATGATGCTGTCGCCCACGTGCAGCGTACCGTTCTGCAGAAGCACCGTGGCCAGCGGTCCGCGCGCCTTGTCCAGCTTCGCCTCGATGATGACGCCGCGGCCCAGCCGGTTCGGGTTCGCCTGCAGCTGCAGCATGTCCGCCTGCAGCAGGATCATTTCCAGCAGGTCCTCCACACCCATGCCGGTATGCGCGGACACCGGCACGCAGATCGTTTCGCCGCCCCAGTCCTCGCAAACCAGGCCATACTGCGTCAGATCCTGCTTGACCTTTTCGGGATTCGCGTCCGGCTTGTCCATCTTGTTGATGGCGACGATAATCGGCACCTCGGCAGCCTTGGCGTGATTGATGGATTCCACGGTCTGCGGCATGACGGAGTCGTCCGCCGCCACCACCAGCACCGCGATGTCCGTCGCCTGGGTGCCTCTGGCGCGCATGGCCGTAAAGGCTTCATGGCCGGGCGTGTCCAGGAAGGTGATCTGTCTGCCGTTCACATCCACGGTATAGGCACCGATGTGCTGCGTGATGCCGCCGGCCTCGCCCGCCGTCACCCGGCTCTTGCGGATATAGTCCAGCAGGCTTGTCTTGCCGTGGTCCACGTGACCCATGATGGTCACCACCGGAGGACGGGGCACCAGGTTCTCCTCCGCGTCGTCAAAGTCCTCGGCCACCAGCGCGGCCTCCGCCGTCTGCTCCTGCTTGCGTTCCAGCGTGATATCGAAATCGGAACAGACCAGCTGTGCCGTGTCAAAATCGATTTCGCTGTTGATGGTGGCCATGTTGCCGAGCATGAACAGCTTCTTGATGATCTCGCCCGCGGGCTTGCCGATTTTTTCCGTCAGATCCCGCACGGTGATCGTATCGCCGGCCATCGTCGCGGATTCAATCTTGATGGGCGCCATCATCTGCTGCGCGCTGGGCTTCTTGGATCTGGCGCGCTTGCCGCCGCGGATGACCTCATCGTCGTAGCCGTTGAAGCCGCTGTTTTTGCTGGCCTGCTTCCGGTTGCGGGTCACATGCTCCGGATCGTGCTGGCGGACATAGTTCTTCTTGTTCGGATCATAGTTGGACACCCGTTCCTTTTCCATGGGAACAGCCAGCTCCGGTCCGCGGCTGCGGGAACCGGCCTGCGGACGGGCACCATTGCCGAATCCTCCCTGAGGCCTTCCTCCCTGTGCGCCGCCCATGGGACGGCCGCCTCCCTGAGGACCCGCGGGACGGCCATACTGCCCGGGCTGACCCGCCGGACGCCCATACGGACCCTGCTGGCCCGCCGGACGGCCGTACTGTCCCGGCTGACCCGCCGGACGTCCATACGGACCCTGCTGGCCCGCCGGACGGCCATACTGCCCCGGCTGACCCGCCGGACGCCCATACGGGCCAGGCTGACCCGCCGGACGGCCATAGGGCCCCGGCTGACCTGCCGGACGGCCATAGGGACCCTGCCGGGTTCCCGCAGCCTGGGGCTGCGGCCGGGGAGCGTCCCCCGGACGGCTGATAATCTGACCGATGGCCGGCTTCTTCGGCACCTCCGCCTTCGGAGCCTCCGCCTTCGGGGCCTCCGTCTTCGGCGCTTCCGTCTTCGGAGCTTCGGCCCTGGGCTTTTCCTGCGCAGCCGGCTTCTTTTCCTCCGGCTGGGCGGCAGGCTGCGGCGCCGCGGCGGGCTCGGCCTTCTTTTCTTCCTTCACAGGCACGGCGTCCGCCTTCGGCTCGGAGGCCTTCGGCTTCTCAGCGGGGGCTTCTGACTTGACCGCTTCCGCAGGGGTCTCCGGCCGCTTTTCATCTGCGGATCTGGCGGTCTTCTTTTCGGCCTCCTCCCGCATCGCGGCTTCCATGAGCTGCTTTTCGTCGTCATCCAGCATCGTGAATGCCTTCGTATGAGCAGACTGAACCCGAAGCTGTTCCTGCTGCTTTCTGCGCGCGGCTTCCTCTTCCTTCTGGCGATTCATTTCCATATCCATTTGTTTGAGCGCGTCAAACAGAGAGTCAGCATTTTTCCTGACCCGTGTCGCCTGCTCCAGAATGCCGGAAGCTCCCTCCACCAGTTCCTTGGTGGCGTCCCTCAAGTTCATCTTCGCCATTCGACGTAAGTACCTCCGCCGTTTACCGGCCATAAAGTCATGTATGCCTGAACCGCCCTCAGCCCTCTGTCTGCAGGCAGCTGGTAACCTGTTCTGAAAAGGATCCTGACCGCAGGGCCATGGCCACTCCCGACCGCCCCGTCGCCTCCTGAATCAGCCCCTCCGGCAGGACTGCCATCTGGGTTTCCTGTGCTGCGCACAGGCGTTCGTACCTTTCCCGGGTGTTTGCGGATGCGCCCGCGTCCAGCAGCAGCACACCGCAGCCCTCCTGGAGAATCAGCTTTCGGCAGCCTTCCTCGCCGAAAACCGCCTGACCGGCCCGCACGCTCAGGCCCATCAGTCCCCTGAGCCTCTTCTCATCCATCTTTTGCCTCTGAAGCCAGCCGCTCCATTTCCTTCGTCAGCCCGGCAGAGACCTCCTCCGTCAGGCTCACCTCCAGCTGACGCTCCAGCTGTCTTTGCCGGATCGCCCTGCGAAGGCATTCCGCATCTCGGCAGACATAGGCGCCGCGGCCCGATTTTTTCCCGGTCGGATCCAGGGAGACCTCTCCCTCCGGGCTGCGCACCACGCGGATCAGCTCCCGCTTCTCCTTCATTTCACGGCAGCCGACGCACATCCGCATGGGAATCTTTCTGGGTTTCATGAACCCTCCTTACATCGTGTCGTCCTCGCCCTGCAGGCTGGTATCAAAGTCCATGGTGAAGCTGTCATAGGTCGGGGTTTCCACCTGGACATATTCCGCAACCTGTCCGTTTTCATCCACCATGTCGTCCATTTCAGCGGCCTGGCTCTGGCTGCGAATATCGATCTTCCAGCCCGTCAGCTTCGCGGCCAGGCGGGCATTCTGGCCCTCCTTGCCGATGGCCAGGCTCAGCTGATTGTCCGGCACGATGACCCGGAAGGCCTTTTCATCCTTCGCCTGATACACGCTCAGCACATGAGCCGGATTCAGCGCGTTGGCTACAAACTCCGCCGGATTGCTGGACCACTTGATGATATCGATCTTCTCGCCCTTGAGCTCCTGCACCACGCGGTCCACGCGGCCGCCCCGCTGGCCCACGCAGGCGCCGACGGGATCGATCATCAGGTCCGCGCTGTGCACGGCGATTTTCGTGCGGCTGCCGGCCTCGCGGGCGATGTTCTTGATGGTCACCACGCCGCCGGCGATCTCCGGCACCTCCATCTCAAACAGGCGCTTGACCAGATTGGGATGGATGCGGCTGACGTACACCTGCGGCGTATAGCCCGCGCTCTGCGCGTTGCGGTGCACCTCGAGGATATAGACCTTGATATGATCGTCGTCGTGCAGCACCTCGCCGGGGATCATCTGATCCTTCTCCAGGACGCCCTCCGTCCGGCCCAGATCCACATAGGCCGCCTTCGGCTCAATCCGCTCCACGATGCCGGTCAGAATTTCGCTTTCCTTCTCCGCGTATTCATCGTAGATCTTGCCGCGCTCCGCCTCCCGGATGTGCTGAATGATGACCTGCTTGGCTGTCTGAGCGGCCACCCGCAGGAATCCGCTGGGGGTCACGTTGACCTCGGCGATGTCGCCCATCTGATAATCCGGATTGATCTTCTGCGCGTCCGCCAGAGAAATCTGATTGGTGGGATCCTCGATTTCCTCCAGAATCAGCTTCCGGGCATAGACGGAAATCTCGCCCGTGCTCCGGTTGACGGTCACGTCCAGATTGTTGGGCGCAATCTCTCCCTTGGGCAGATTCTTCTTGTATGCAGCCTTCAGCGCCTCTTCAATGGTGTTGAACAGCGACTCCTCGCTGATTTCCTTTTCCTTGGCCAGCAGCCTGATGGCTTCAACCACTTCAGATTTCATGAACTGTTCCCCGCTTTCTCATCGTTGTCCGTCTCTTGTTCCGGCTTATTCCGCGTCATCCGCCATCCGGGCATCCTCCCCGGAAAGATCGACCTCTTCAATGCCCTCCATGTCCACCACCGGCTTCACCAGGGCGGCCGCCTTTCTGGGAATGGAAAGGGCTTCCCCGTTCCGCTCCAGCAGGATCATCCCCTCCTCCAGGCCGGTGAGCGTTCCCTGCAGCTGCTTTTCCCCGTTCAGGGCCCGGAACAGGCGGATTTCGACCTCGCTTCCCAGCGCGCGCTCAAAATCCCGATCCGTCTTCAGTGGCCGGTCCACCCCGGGAGAGGAAACCTCCATAAAATCGAAATCGATATCCTCCACCAGGGGACGCACCGCCTTGTGATACCGCTCGCAGTCATCCAGGCTGATGCCGGATGGCTGATCGATATACAGCCGCAGATACTTTCCCGTCGGCTCCTGATCCACGGTGATTTCCACCAGTTCGAACCCCATATCCTCCGCCAGGCGGGCGCACTTCGGCTCCGCCGACTGGACACGTGATGCCTTCGCCATACCTATCTCACTCTTTCCAGGCAATCAAAAAGAGCGGAAACACAGACCTTCCTCCGCCAACCGGATGGCTCATCCCCGCGGCTGCATCGCGCCCCGCGCAGGCCCGGGCCCAGTCGGCGTTCAGGCTGTCTCCACTCTTAACGGTAAACCCTTCTTTCAAGGCATACGCCACAATAAACTGTGTGAATACTCACACGCGTGCCAGTATAGCATACTTTTCGGCCCTTGACAATCATTTTTTCTCAGAAATGCGCCAAAAACAGGCCTTTCGGGGCGTCGCCGGAGCCTTCGGCCTCCGGCGGCGCCCCTTTCCGGTCAGATTCGTTCAAAAACAGGCATTTCGTCCAGCGGAGCCTCCACGCGGATCGTCCTTCCGCCCTGCTCCACCGCGCCGCTGTTCACGTTTTTCCAGGCGCCCGCGGGCAGGTATACGTCCCGCTCCCGTTCGCCCAGGTGGAGCACCGGCGCGACCAGATACCGTTCGCCGAACATGTACTGATCCTGGAGCTCCCAGCATTTCGGATCCTCCGGGAACTCATAGAACATCGTCCGGATCAGGGGAGAACCGTTCTCATGGGCCTCCCGGTAGAGCCCGGCAATATAATCATGCAGGGCGATCCGCACGTCGTAGTATTTCTTCATGATGCGGTAGTTTTCCGGGCCATAGCTCCACAGCTCGTTGGGCTGGCCCGTATGCAGATAGCCGCCGCCCCAGTCCCGCTCGTCCAGCGGCGGAATGTTGTAGGGGCCCCGGTCGCCGTGCATCCGCAGCACCGCGCTGTAGACCGCAAACTGATACCAGCGGATCAGCAGCTCCTGGAACTTCGGATCCGCCACATCGTCGGTCATGAAGCCGCCGATGTCCGTCGTCCACCAGGGAATGCCGGCCAGGCCCATGTTGAGCCCCGCCTGCAGCTGCTCCCGGAGCGCCTGGAAGGTGCTGGGAACGTCGCCGCTCCAGATCACATTACCGTACTTCTGGCTGCCCGCCCAGCCGCAGCGGAGGAGGTTCACAGGGCTTTCCCCGCCTTCCTCCCGCATGGGCTCAAAGAAGGCCCGGGAAAACATCTGCGGATACATGTTGCTGCAGGACATCGCGGGCCCCGCGCAGTAGCGGTAGTGATCAAAGTCATACACGCCGTAGTCCGGTTCCGAGTTGTCCAGCCAGAAGCCGTCGATGCCCAGATCCCGGTAGTTCCGCCGGCACACCTCCCAGATGTACTTCCGGGTTTCGGGATTGAAGGGATCGATCTCCACGCAGTCCCCCTGGTAGTCGTACGTCTGCGCCGCGCCGCGCTCCGTCCGGATCAGCAGCCCCCGTTCCATCATGGGGCCAAAGTTCTCGCTCCGCCGATCCACGCTGGGCCACACGGAAACGATCACCCGGATGCCCATGCTGTGCAGCTCGTCCACCATCGCCTTGGGATCCGGCCAGTAGGTTTTGTCAAACTTCCAGTCTCCCTGCACGGTCCAGTGGAAGAAATCAATCACGATCTGATCGATCCGGATTCCCTCCCGCTGGTACTGCCGCGCCACGGAGAGAACCTCCTCCTGGGTGCGGTAGCGCAGCTTGCACTGCCAGAGCCCCATCAGATTCTCCGGGAACATGGGAGCCCGGCCGCTGACCGCGGTATATTTGCACAGAATCTCCTTCGGATTCTCCCCCGCCACGATCCAGTAATCCATCTGCAGCGTGCTGGACGCCACCCACTCCGTCAGGTTTTTGGAGAAATGGACGCGTCCCACCGCCGGATTGTTCCACAGCAGGCCGTAGCCCAGACTGCTCACCAGGAAAGGAACGGAGATCTGGCTGTTGCGCTGAGCCAGCTCCAGCGTGTTGCCCTTCAGGTCCAGATAGGGCTGCTGATACTGGCCCATGCCGTAGAGCTTTTCCCCTTCGTTGGCGTCGAAGCGCACGGTCAGCTGATACTCGCTGCCGCCGATGCAGCCCTTCCACTCCCGGTTGACGATTTTCAGGCAGCGGCTGCCCTCCGACAGCGTTCCGCCGTAGCTGCGGTAATATTCCCGGAGAACCAGCTCCTCATCCCTGTAGAAGCTGAGCACGCCCATGAAATTGACCGTGGCCCGCAGGCGGCCGTTCCGGATTTCCGCGCAGGGAACCTTCGAAATGCTGCCGTCTCCGTTCCAGAAATCCTCCTCGCCGATCCGGATCTCGCAGGCGGCCTCCGCCGGCGTTTCCGTCAGGGCCCAGTCGCTCCTGCTCCGATTGTCGTACATGGCGGCCCGCACCCGAAGCGCATCCGGCCCCCATCCTTCCACGCGCAGCGTTTCTCCGCCCAGTCGCGCGATCAGCGCGTTTTTCTCCTGGCTGAACTGCATGACCTGTTTCCTCCCTGCTTTTTATTCCTTCACCTTTTCCAGCACCATAGCCGCCCGGCAGGGGCTGTAGATGTCGAACCCCAGGCCCTGCCCCTGACGGTATTCCGTATGATAGACATAATCGTGGCTCACGGTTCCCGGCCCGCCAAAGCGCTGCTCCTCCGTGCTCAGCACCACCCGGTACGCACCCTCGCCCACGGTATGCGCGTGGAGGAAGAACGAGGGCTCGCTGTAGCTGCCGTGGAAATTGAACAGGAACAGAAGCCCGCCCCGGCTGAAGGTGATGATCTTCCGATCCTGATCGATCCAGAGGCTGACCGTCTGCGGATCCTCCAGCAGCCGGTGCTCCTTCGCCAGGGTCACCATCGCCCGATCGAAGTCGTTGAGCCATTCAAACTTGAGATCATGGTTGTCCACCAGCGACCACTGGCGCCGGCAGTACTTATAGCTCCACCCATTGCCTTCCCGGGGGAAATCGATCCACTCCGGATGCCCGAATTCATTGCCCATGAAGTTCAGGTAGCCGTCTCCGCCCAGTGTCAGGGTCAGGAAGCGAATCATCTTGTGCAGCTCAATCGCCCGGTCCATCGTCAGGCTGTGATAGTCCTTCGTCATGCCGGTGTACATTTCCGCGTCCGCCATGCGGAACAGAATCGTCTTGTCCCCCACCAGCGCCTGGTCGTGGCTCTCACAGTAGCCGATGACCTTCTCCCGCGGGCGGCGGGTGGTCATCTCATGCCACAGGGCATGCATGTTCCAGTCCTCGTCCCGGGTGTCCTTGAGGAGCTTGATCCAGTAATCCGGCTCACCCATGCCCAGCCGGTAGTCAAACCCGACGCCGCCCTGCTCGATGGGCAGGCACATGCCCGGCATGCCGCTCATGTCCTCCGCCACGGTCGTGGCGTTGGGGTTCACCTCGTGAATCAGCTCATTGGCCAGCTGGAGGTAGGTCATCGCGTCCAGATCCGTGTTCATGCTGAAGTACAGATCATAGCTCGTGAAGGCGGAGCCCAGGCCGTGATCATGGTACAGCATGCTGGTCACACCGTCGAAACGGAAGCCGTCAAAATGATATTCCTCCTGCCAGAACTTGAGGTTGCTCAGCAGGAAGTGCAGCACCTCCACCCGGTCATAGTTGAACAGCTGGGTGCCCCAGGCCGGATGCCAGCCCCGCTCCCCCGGCAGGAAATACTGATCCTCCGTCCCATCCTGCTCCCGAAGGCCCTCGCCCAGGTTCGGGCAGGCATGGCTGTGCACCACGTCCAGCAGCACCCGGATGCCCATTTCGTGGGCCCGGTTAATCAGGTATTTCAGGTCCTCCGGCACGCCGTACCAGTGCGCCGCCGCGAAGAAATTGGTCACCTGATAGCCGAAGCTGCCGTAGTAGGGATGCTCCTGTATGGCCATCAGCTGCACCGTGTTGTATCCCAGGCGCTGAATCCGGGGAAGAATCAGATCCGCAAACTCCCGGTAGGTTCCGACCCCCTCCCGGTCCTGAGCCATGCCCACGTGCGCCTCATAGATCAGCGGCGCGGGGGCGGGCTTCCGGCGGAAGTCCTCATCCGTCCAGGCGAAGGGCTGATCCGGCGCCCAGACCTGTGTGCAGAGCTTCATGGTGCTCTGGTCCATGCTCACCCGCGTGCTGTAGGCCGGCAGGCGCTCAAATCCGCTTCCGCCCCGCGTGACCCAGAGCTTCAGATACTGGCCGTGCCGGAGAGCGTCCTCCCCCTCCAGCCGGATTTCCCACACGCCGTTATCCCCCCGGGTCAGGGGATGGCTCTCATGGTTCCATTCGTTAAAGTCCCCGATCAGGTGAACCGCCTCCGCGCCGGGAAGCCATTCCCGCACGACCCAGCCCGTGTCCGTCCGGTGAATCCCGAAATACAGATATCCGTCCGCGAAGTCGGTCAGGCTCTCCGCACCGGCCACCAGCTGCCAGCGTTTTCCCTTGAAGCGGTCCATCCGCAGGTCAATCTCTCCGCTGAAGGGCGCCAGATAGGGGTCGATCTGAATCATTTCGTAGGGGGACTGCAGCTTCTGAACATCCATGTCTGAAACTCCTCTCCAATGCAGCTCCGGCGCGGAACGGGTCCGGCCCGTCCGCTTCCGCCGGGTGATCTGTGCTGATAACTTTCCCGATTCGGTCAGGCGTCCGGCCCGGTCTGAACCTGAATGCCGTTTTCATCAAAGTAGCGCGTGGACAGCACGGTGCCGGCCGCGTCGTAGCTGGTGCGCACCTCGCTGTAGCCCTCCGGCAGGTTCGTGGGCAGGCCGTCCGCCCCCAGATACTGGCGGCTGACCACCCGGCCCGCTTCATCCAGCGTATCCCGGAATCCGCAGTACCCGGCCTGGCAGGGGCAGGGGCTTCCGCCCAGATCCTCATAGTTCACCTGAACCACGCGGCCCGCGGCATCATAATCGTACCGGACGGCGCCCACCCCTTCCCGGTTCAGAATGCGCTGTCCCTCCGCGTTCAGGAAGGTTTCCAGCACCACCCGGTCCTCCTGCCAGGTCTGGCAGAGGGTGGTGTATCCGCCGGGAGCCTCCGTCTTCTCGCCGGACAGGTCGTAGCGGGTGATGTGCCTTTCATTCCGGCCCACGTATTCCGTCTGCGCCCAGGCATAGCCCGCGCCGCGGTCCGTCAGGGAGCCGTCCGCCGCGTAGTATTTGACGCACACCTCGCGTCCCTCCTCATCCAGCTCCCTGGTGGAGGAGGACCAGCCGTCCGCGCAGGTGGCAGGGGTTCCGTCCGCATGCTCGAAGGAAACGCCCAGCACCTGGTTCTTCTTGTTGATGCGCTGCACCAGCACCGCGTATCCCTGCGGCGTATCGACGGGATTGCCCCTGTCGTCCATCCAGGTGCGGCGGGTCATGGTCTTTCCCCGGAATTCCGTCTTCACGGAGGCATAGCCCAGGGAGGGCACCACCACCGGGCCCTTCCCCTCTCCGTAGAAGGTCAGGTTTTTCACTTCGTCAAAGGAGGTATAGTCGATCTTCACCCGGGCATAGCCCAGGGCGTTCAGCGCCTTCCTGCCGTCCTCGTCCAGATAGACGATGCCCACCACGCGGCGCTTGCCGTCCCGTGTCACCGTCAGGCCGAAGGCACCGCCCGCCACCTGGCACGGCTCGCCCTCCGCGTCATAATACCGCTCCGTCGTCTCCGTCCCGTCGTAGCTGTAGGTCACCCGGGCATATCCCTCGGGGCCGGCGCACACCGCCCCGGTCTCGTCCACCCAGACCGCCTCCACGACCTTGCCGTATTTCTCCGTCTCCTGCCGGGTCAGATCCGCCCTTGCGGCGGGCTGCCAGAGCAGGCAGAACAAAAGGGCGCAAACCGCCGTCCATTTCCAGATTTTCAAGCTGTCATCCCCTGTTGCTTTCATTCTGTGATGTGCTGCCGCACATGTCTTTATCCATTTCCTTTTCGTCTGTCAGTATATCAAATCCTGTTCCCCCTGACAAGCGGGATTTTGGGATTGCGCATCCGCCGCACCGCGGCCTGCGTCCCCTCAAAGATCAGCGCTCCCACCGCCATCAGGCCGCCCAGCACCAGCCATGCGTCCCGGGTCAGCCTCTCCAGGAAGAACACATTCCGGAAGAAGACCACCGCCAGCACGAAGGCAGCCGCCGTCCCGGCCAGAATCAGCCCCCGCTTCCGGTTCAGCGGGCGGCAGGTATGCGCCAGCACCAGGAAGCTGAGCCAGCCCGCGGCCAGCGTGGCCAGCGTGCTGCACATCTCCCGCGTCCAGCCGAAGCCCGTCAGGCTCATGGCCAGGCTCGCGCAGAAGGCGACCGCCACGCCGCCCGGCACGGCCCGCAGCAGCACCGTCTGCAGAAACCGTCCCTGAATGCGCTCGTGGCTCGGCTCCAGCGCCAGGAAAAAGCCCGGCAGCCCCACCATCAGGGAGGAAATGAGCGTCAGCTGGATCGGCTGGAACGGGTATCCGCCCGGCACGATCAGCATCAGAACGCCCAGCAGCAGGCTGAAGATGGTTTTCGTCAGAAACAGGCTGGCAGACCGGGTCATGTTGTTAATGACCCGCCGCCCCTCCAGCACGATCTCAGGCATGGAGGTGAAGTCGGAATTCAGCAGCGTGATCTGGGCCGCGTTCCGCGCCGCCTCCGAGCCGCCGGCCATGGCCATGGAGCAGTTCGCGGCCTTCATGGCGGGAATGTCGTTCACCCCGTCCCCCGTCATGGCCACGGAGTGCCCGCGCGCCTGCAGTGCCAGGACGAGCTCCTTTTTCTGCTCCGGACGGACCCGGCCGAAGACCTGATAGTCGTCGCAGCGCTCTCCCAGCGTACCGGGCGCGCAGG
>CAMNCR010000143.1 GCA_946534455.1 uncultured Clostridia bacterium
TATGCCGAAACGATTGAGCGGCTGGTGAACCATGATATCATGACGGGCATGATCAACCGGAGAGGCTTCATGACGCTGGCTCCGGCCGTGCTGGAGCAGGCGAGGCGGGAAGGCCGGTTCTTTGTGCTGATCAGCGCGGACATGGATCATATGAAGCAGATCAACGATGAATACGGCCATCTGATGGGAGATGAGGCCATCTGCAGGATGGGCGAAGGAATGCGGGTGCTGGAAAGCCGGAACATGACGCCCGTCCACATCAGCGGCGATGAGTTTCTGGCCTTCGGCATCGCCGACAGCCTGCAGGCGGCGGAAGAGCTCGTTCCGCTGATCCATGCGGAGCTGAAGCGGCAGAACGCTGAGCGCCCCTGGATTCAGGAGATTACGACGAGCCTGGGAATGTACGCGGCGGTGCCGGAGGCGGGAGAGGAGCTGGATCGCTTCCTGACCAGGGCGGACCGCGCCATGTACGCGGACAAGACGCGGAAGAAAGGACGGAGCACGTCCGGCTAAGTCCGGAAAAGGAAGCGGAGAACAGGGAAGACGCCGGGGAGTTACTCCCCGGCGTCTTCATCGTCCATCTGATCAATCATGGTCAGAAAATATTCAAATACGGCTTCCTCGGTGGCGTCATCCGGCGCCTCATACACATCCTGTCCGGAGGCATCCTGCCGGATGTGCAGGATCACGATCTCCTGCTCATCGCTGTCCGCGTCCGCGGCCTCGGCGGGTGAGAGCACCAGGTAGCTTTCGCCCTGGTATTCCAGGGTGGCGAGATGCTCGAAGGAAACGGCGTTTCCTTCCTCGTCGATCAGCTCGACGAATTCATTTTCTTCTTCCGGGGAGAGATTCTGATCATTGGGCGTCATGGAAAATCCCTTCCTTTCCTGTTCAGATGCCGGAATCCCGCGGCTGGGCATCCAGCCACTGGCGGAGGATGACGGAGGCGGCCACCATATCCACATGCTGCTTTCGCCCGGCACGGGACATGTGATCCTCCAGCAGCGCTTCCTCCGCGGTGACGGTGGTCAGACGCTCATCCTGATAATGGACGGTCAGCCCCGCCTTTTCCAGCTGTGCGCAGAACTCCCGCACCTTTCGGGCCTGAAAGCCTTCCGTCCCGTCCATATTGAGCGGGAGACCGGAAAGCACCTCGTCCGTTTCATACCGGTCGCACAGCGCCCGGATGTGCCGGGTATCGGGACCCCATCCCACCCGCTTCAGCACCTCCACAGGGGAGGCGATGGTACGGGTGGGATCGGAGACGGCGATGCCGATGCGGACATCGCCGATATCCAGGGCGACAATGCGCTTATTCATCCCGGTCATGGCTGGCGCGGCGGGGCGGACGGCGGTTGCCTTCCGTACGGCGCGGCGCGTCGCTGTGATTGGTATAGGTCAGGTCGTTGCGGACCAGGTTCACCCGGCCCTGAGCGTCGATTTCGCTGACGCGAACCTCCAGCTCATCGCCGATGTTGACCACGTCCTCCACCTTCTCCACCCGCTTGTTGTCCAGCTTGGAGATGTGAATCATGCCATCCTTGCCGGGCAGCAGCTCGACGAAGGCGCCGAAGTTCATGATGCGAACCACCTTGCCGGTGTACACATCGCCCACTTCGATATCCTTGGCGATGCCCTCGATGATATGGCGCGCCTTGTCGGCGGCTTCCTGATCGGGGGTGGAGATGAAGACGCGGCCGTCGTCCTCGATGTCGATCTTCACGCCGGTTTCGGCGATGATCTTGTTGATCATCTTTCCGCCAGGCCCAATGACCTCACGGATCTTCTCGGGATTGATGGTGAAGCGGACGATCTTCGGCGCGTAGGGGCTCAGGGCCTCACGGGGCTGACCCAGCGTGTCGAGCATGATCTTCAGAATGTGCAGGCGGCCTTCCAGCGCCTGGCGCAGCGCCTGCTGCAGAATGGCGCGGTTGATGCCCGCGATCTTGATATCCATCTGCAGGGCGGTGATGCCGTTCATGGAGCCGGCAACCTTGAAGTCCATGTCGCCCAGGAAGTCTTCCAGACCCTGGATATCGGTCAGGACGGCCAGCTTGCCGGTTTCCTTATCGGTGATCAGGCCCATGGCGACACCGGCCACGGGAGCATGAATCGGGACACCGGCATCCATCAGGCTCAGCGTAGAGCCGCAGACGGAGGCCATGGAGGAGGAACCGTTGGAGGACAGAATTTCGCTGACCAGCCGCAGCGCGTAGGGGAATTCATCCTCGGTGGGGATGACGGGCAGCAGAGCACGCTCTGCCAGGGCGCCATGCCCGATTTCACGGCGGCCGGGGCTCTTCATGCGGCCGGCCTCACCGGTGGCATAGGGCGGCATGTTGTAGTGATGAATATAGCGCTTGAAGTCCTCGTTGGACAGCCCGTCGAGCGTCTGGCCCTCGGAAACGGTGCCCAGGGTGGTTACGGTCAGGGCCTGGGTCTGCCCGCGGGTGAAGATGGCGCTGCCGTGGGTCCGGGGAAGGACGCCAACCTCGCACCAGATGGGGCGGATTTCAGTGACCTTGCGGCCGTCGGGGCGGATGCCCTCGTTCAGAATCTTGGCGCGCATGACTTCCTTATTCAGATAATACAGCGCATCCTCAATTTCCGCCTCGCGCTCGGGGAAGCGCTCCGCCAGGGCAGCGACGGTTTCTTCCTTCGTCTGCGCCTCGCGGGCCTGCCGCTCGGCACGATCGAAGGTTTCAAAGGTCCACACGCACTTGTCGTAGGCAAACTCACGGACCGCGGCCTTGACATCGTCCCCGGTCACGTTCAGCGGAACAACCTTCTTTTCCTTGCCGATTTCCGCGACGATCTGCTTCTGGAAGGCAACCAGCTTCTTGATCTCCTCGTGGCCGAAGAGGATCGCGTCCAGCATGGTATCCTCGGAGAGCTCCTTCGCGCCGGCTTCGACCATCATGATCGCTTCCTCCGTGCCGGCCACATACAGGCTCAGATCGCTCTGCTCCCGCTGGGCCTCGTCCGGATTGATCACGAACTGACCGTTCACGCGGCCGACCAGCACCGCGCCGGTGGGTCCGTTCCACGGAATATCGCTGACGGCGATGGCGATGGAGGAGCCGATCATGGCCGGGATTTCCGGAGGCACATCCTGCTCCACGCTCAGAATGGTGACAACCACCTGCACATCGTTCCGCATGCCCTTGTCAAACAGGGGGCGCAGAGGACGGTCAATCAGACGGCAGGTCAGGGTCGCCTTCTCCGAGGGACGGCCCTCCCGCTTGATGAAGCCGCCGGGAATTTTCCCGACAGAATACTGCTTCTCCTCCACATCCACGGCCAGAGGGAAGAAATCGACTCCCTCCCGCGGGGTGGGCGCCATGGTGGCGTTGACCATGACCACGGTGTCGCCCAGGTGCACCCAGACGGAACCGTTGGCCTGTTCACAGTACTTGCCGAACTCCAGCGTCAGCGGACGGCCGGCAAAATCCATGGTGAATTTTCTGGATTCCATACGTTTCACTCCTTTTCATTTCCGGAGCGCCGTATGCTATCATATGAAAACCCCGCCCGGGATTTTCAAGGGATAACATACGATGAACGCTCCATAATAGTTTCAAAGCCGCCGGATCGAAAATCCGGCGGCCTGAAAAGCAAATCTGCAACCGGGGCCCTGAGCGGAGCTTATTTCCGCAGATTCAGACGGGCGATCAGAGAACGATACCGCTCGATATCCGTCTTCTTCAGGTACTCCAGCATATTGCGGCGGCGACCGACCATCAGCAGCAGACCACGGTTGGAATGGTGGTCATTCTTGTTGGCCTTCAGGTGCTCGTTCAGGTGATTGATGCGAGCGGTCAGCAGCGCAATCTGCACCTCGGGGGAACCGGTGTCGCCTTCATGCTGCGCATAGGCGGCAATGATCTCAGACTTGTTCATGGGAAACCTCCTTTTCATTTCGCCTTTCGGCGTTTCAGGCCTAATCGCCGCCAGCCCAGCACATCGTCGGAGAAATCGATCCACAGCGCAGACGGTTCATCACAGCCCAACGGGTATTTTACCAGACGCAGGTGCATTTGTAAACAGCCAATTCTAAAAATCGTCCGTGGAAGCGGGTGCCCCGGGGCCCGAAAAAAAGGAGCGTCACAGCTGATACAGACTGACGCCGGTCTGGCCGTCGAATTCATCCACCATGACGGAGACCACCTCCGCGTGGCTGGTGGGAATATTCTTTCCCACATAATCCGCGCGGATGGGCAGCTCCCTGTGGCCCCGGTCGATGAGCACGGCCAGCTGAATCGCCTTCGGGCGGCCGTAGTGAAAGACGGCCTCGATGGCGGCGCGGGCCGTCCGCCCGGTGTAGATGACATCATCCACGAGAATGACCTTCCGGTTGGTCAGGGGGAAGGGAATATCGCTTTTCCCGGTCGCGGGTGCGTCGCCCAGCTCCGTCAGATCATCGCGGTAAAGGGAAATATCTATGCTGCCCAGGGGAATATCCACCCCCTCAAAGCGGTGAATGTTGTCCCGAAGCATGCGGGCCAGAGGCAGCCCGCGGCGCCGGATGCCCAGCAGCGCGAGGTCCGTGATCCCGTCATTCTTTTCGATGATCTCATGGGTGATGCGGGTCAGGGTGCGCATCACCGCCGGCTCATCCATGATGATGGATTTCAGCTTCATGGTCAATCAGTAAGGCCGGGAGCCTCTGCGGGCTCCCGGCGCTTCCTTTCCGATCAGTTTTTCTTCGCCGCGGGGCGGTTGAACAGCAGGTTGACGATGATGCCCAGGATCAGCGCGCAGGCGATTTCCGTCAGGGTGACGGAGCCGATCTGGAGGGTCATGCCGCCGATGCCGGCGATCAGAATCACGGAGGCGGTGAAGAGGTTCCGGTTGTCATTCAGATCCACCGGCTGCAGCATCTTCAGACCGGAGACCGCGATGAAGCCGTACAGGGTGATGCACACGCCGCCCATCACGCAGCTGGGAATCGTGCTCAGGAAGGTGACGAACGGACCGAAGAAGCTGGCCACGATGGCCAGGATCGCGGTTGCCAGGATGGTGATGACGGAGGCGTTCCCGGTGATGGCAACGCAGCCCACGCTCTCACCGTAGGTGGTGTTCGGGCAGCCGCCGAAGAAGGCGCCGGCCATGGAGCCGATGCCGTCGCCCAGGAGGGTGCGGTGCAGGCCGGGCTCCTCCAGCAGCTCCTGTCCGATGATGGTGGACAGGTTCTTGTGATCGGCGATATGCTCGGCGAAGACCACGAAGGCAACCGGGACGTAGGCGACGGCGACGGTGGCCACATACTGGCCGGTTACGGCCTCAAAGCCCTTGAAGGCTTCGATAAAGGTGAAATCCGGCACCCACTTCATGGCGGAGAAGGCGGAGAAATCGATGATCTTCAGGGCATCGTTGCCGGACGCGTTGCCGATGAGGGTAAAAATCATGGCACAGATGTAGCCCGCCAGGATACCGATGATGAAGGGAATAAGCTTCATCATCTTTTTGCCGCGCACGGAGCAGAAGATGACCGTGAACAGGGTGACCAGGGCGCAGCAGAGATTCACCCAGCCGGCGGGGCCCATGATGAAGGCGCCGCCCTCATTGACCGCGCCGTGGAGCGCGTCGCTGATTGCGTTGCCCGCCAGGCTCAGTCCGATGATGGCCACGGTGGGGCCGATGACGACCGGAGGCATGAGCTTATTGATCCACTGCACACCCGCCACCTTGACGATGATGGCGATGACCACGTACACCAGGCCGGCCAGCACCGCGCCGATCACCAGACCGGCATAGCCGACGCTGGTGGATGCCGCGCCGCCGAAGGCGGCGAACATGGAGCCCAGGAAGGCGAAGCTGGAGCCGAGGAACACGGGGCTGCGGAACTTCGTGAACAGCAGATAGACGATCGTGCCGACGCCGGCGCCGAACAGGGCGGCGCTCTGGCTCATGCCGTGCCCGACGATGCTGGGAACCGCGATGGTCGCGGCCAGGATCGCCAGCAGCTGCTGGAAGGCGAAAATAATCATCTGAGGAAATTTGGGCCTGTCCTTCACACCGTAAACAAGATTCATGCTTTTCAAGACCTCCTTACAGTCGTTCATGGAAAAAGCGCCGGGGGTCTTCATGATGATATGAAAAAAGCCTGCCGGGAGAGAATCCGGCAAGCAACCATCGCACGAAAACATCGGTCGCATCTTGTCGGCATCCCGTACCGTCTTAAAGACCCACCGAGGGAAATATACCATTTTTTCTTCCGGGAAGCAAGGACAAAAAAAGATAAAAAGGGGATTGACAAACCATTTTGAATGCGATATGATATGCAAGCCGCTTGCGAGGGACGAGGTCTCCGAGCGTCGGCTATGGGAGCATAGCTCAGCTGGGAGAGCATTTGCCTTACAAGCAAAGGGTCACAGGTTCGAGCCCTGTTGTTCCCACCAATATCCTGGCCCGGTAGCTCAGTTGGTTAGAGCGCCAGCCTGTCACGCTGGAGGTCGTGGGTTCGAGCCCCATCCGGGTCGCCATTATGCCTT
>CAMNCR010000144.1 GCA_946534455.1 uncultured Clostridia bacterium
AGCCAGCCGAGAATCTGGAAGTGCTGATAATTCAGCGGCCCTCTGTAACGGATATCCTTGTCTGCGGTTCGCTCATGCCACCTCTGTCGCGGTTTCCTTTCGGAACCTTTTTTTGTACGCATGTCTTCCCTCCAACAGTCCTTGTTTGTTATTTTGAAAAACTGACGGTAAAGGCATATTACCGGCAACAGGAACATTGTACCTGTCACCAGTGTCAATCCATAAAGCATTATACAAAACGAAGTGCAACAGAAGTGCAACACGGAATAGGCAGATTTGCCCTGATTTGTTTCAAAAAAAATTAAAAATATATTAAAAATTATAAATTTTTACTGTCTGTCGTTCTCTACGAATAATCAAATCCACCTTTATCACCTCACACGCACTATATTGCACGCGTGCAAGTTTGTCAATTGTCAAAATAGCACGCGTGCAAGTTTGTGCAAGTTTGATTCGTTTGCAGATCTCCTCAGCAGTAACTCATAATACGGATAAGTGCCAAATAAATGCCATTACTCTCAATCAAAGCAAAAAAGAAGCCTCAAGCAATATAAGAAAAAAACAAGGAGCCGTTGATTTCCAACGGCTCCAAGCTGTGGAGCATAGCGGATTCGAACCGCTGACCCCCACACTGCCAGTGTGGTGCGCTACCAGCTGCGCTAATGCCCCGCGAACAGGGGATAATATATCACAACTTTAGTCCTTTGTAAAGGACTTTTTTAATTTTTTTCCTGCGGCCTGTGATCCGCGGATTCTCCGGATCGCCTTTTTTCTTTCCGGAAACTTAACATGGTTCCGTGATAAGATTCATGCACAGACTGTTTTATCTGGCTTTATCGTCTGAAATTCAAACAGGAGAGTGGTTCATTTGTCCGAAAATGCAGTTCCCTCTTTCTTCCGCAGGCTGGAAAAGCTCAGGCCTCTCTATGACTGGACAGATAAGATCCTGATGTCTGATTCCATGTCATTTCGCGCTTGTAAACCCGTCCGTCTATGCTACAATAGATGCAACGAGCGAAAAGGAGCGTGATCCCCATGACCCTGGAGAAAGCGATTGAAAAACTGAATCAGCTGGAGCGAGCTGCCTATGCCCTGAAGCACGCGCAGGATATTCTCTACGTGGACGGAGATACCGTGGCGCCCAGGCAGTCCTGGAAGGCCAGAGGCGAGGCGCTTGGCTATCTGAGCGAGCTGGAATATCAGCTGATGGTCAGCCCGGAAACCGGCGACGTGCTCTCCGAAATCACCTCCCGCCCGGGCGAAGTGGATGAAATCACGCTTCGCCGGGCCGAGGTGCTGAAGGAAGCCTATGATGATATGCATGTCCTCCCGCAGGAGGAATACACCGCCTACGCGCAGCTGACCAATGAAGCCAGCGCGGTCTGGCATGAAGCCAAGGTGCGGAGCGACTTTGCCAGCTTCGCTCCCTATCTGGAGCGCATCATCGCCGCCCGCAGGCGCTATGCCGCCCTTCGGAACCCGGAGCTGCCCGCCTATGACGTGCTGCTGAATCTGTATGAAAAGGGAGCCTGCATGGCGGACCTGGATCCCTTCTTCCGCACGCTCCGGGAGGAGCTGTCTCCCCTGATCGCGGAGGTAGCCGCCCATCCCCTGCCCACCCCCGGGTTCATGAAGAAAACCTACCCCATTGCGCAGCAGCGGGACTTTTCCGATCGGCTCATGCTGCTTCAGGGCATCGATCCGGAGCGCTGCAGCATCGGGGAAACCGAACATCCCTTCACCGGCGGACCCAATAAATGGGATGTGCGCATCACCACCCATTATCACGAGGAGGATGTCACCCTCAGCCTCTTCAGCGTCATCCATGAAGGCGGCCATGCCCTCTATGAGCTGGGCATCCGGGACGATCTGGCGCTGACCTGTCTGGGCGGCGGCAGCACCATGGGCATCCACGAGAGCCAGAGCCGTTTTTATGAAAACATCCTCGGCCGGAGCCGGGCCTACTGCACGCCGCTGCTGAAGATCCTGAAGGAATCCTTCCCGGCGCAGATGGAGGGCGTCACGGAGGAGGAGCTGTACCGGGGCATCAACCTGTCCCATCCTTCCCTGATCCGCACGGAGGCGGACGAGCTGACCTATCCCCTGCATGTCATGATTCGCTATGAGCTGGAAAAAGCGCTGGTGGCCGGTGATCTCTCCGTTCAGGAGCTGCCCGGCGCCTGGAACGAGGCCTACCGGAAATATCTGGGCGTCGAGGTGCCGGATGATCGCCGTGGCGTGCTGCAGGACAGCCACTGGTCCACCGGATATCTCGGCTATTTCCCCAGCTACGCCCTGGGCAGCGCCTACGGCGTGCAGATGCTCCATCAGATGCAGGCGTCCTTCGATGTCTGGGCGACCGTCGCGCAGGGGAATCTGAAGCCCATCACCGACTGGCTCGGACAGAAAATTCACCAGTATGGAAAGCTGAAGCTTCCCAGGGACCTCCTGCTGAACGCCATGGGCGGTCCCCTGGATGCCAGGGAATACACCGGATACCTTCAGAAGAAGTACCGGGAGCTGTATCAGCTCTGACGCTTCTCCACAGCAAAGCCCCCTTCTCACTCAGCGGAGAAGGGGGCTTTACATATCCGGAGGTCCTGCTTTCGTTTCAGAAAAGAGGATTAAAAGTTTTTCGTCAGATCGTACCGCTCGTAGAACTCCCTGCGGTAGTCCAGGAACCGGTCCTCCGCGATGGCCTCCCGGATTTCCTCCATCATATGGATCAGGAAGCGCAGGTTGTGGATCGATGCCAGACGGCCGCCGGTAATTTCCTTCGCGTTAAACAGATGCCGGATATATGCGCGGGAGAAGTTCCGGCAGGCATAGCAGTCGCAGGCCTCGTCCAGCGGACCGAAGTCATGGGCAAACCGCCCGTTTTTCACCACCACGCGGCCCCTGCTGGTCAGCACGGTGCCGTTGCGCGCGATCCGGGTCGCCAGCACGCAGTCGAACATATCCACGCCCCGGAGGATGCCCTCAATAAAGCAGTCCGGCGTGCCCACGCCCATCAGATAGCGCGGCTTTTCCTCCGGCATGTAGGGCATCAGCTCGTCGAGCATTTCATACATGACCGGCTTCGGCTCGCCCACGCTGAGGCCGCCGATCCCGTAGCCGATGAAATCCATATCCCGCAGGGCCTTTGCGCTTTCCACCCGGAGATCCTTGTAAAACGCCCCCTGCACGATGCCGAACAGCGCCTGATCCTCCCGGGTATGATGGGCCTTGCAGCGCTCCGCCCATCTGTGGGTTCTTTCCATATTGACCTTGGCGGTTTCCCAGTCGCAGGGAAAGGGTGAGCAGACGTCAAAGGCCATGGCGATATCCGACCCCAGCGCCTGCTGAATGTCCATGGATTCCTCAGGGCCGATGAACTGCCTGGATCCATCCAGATGGCTGCGGAAGGTCACGCCCTGCTCCTCGATCTTCCGAATCCCCGCCAGGGAGAACACCTGGAATCCTCCGCTGTCCGTCAGGATGGGCTTGTCCCAGCCCATAAAGCGGTGAAGCCCCCCGGCCTCCCGCACCAGCTCCTCCCCGGGGCGGAGATGAAGATGATAGGTATTCGAAAGAAGGATCTTCGTTCCGATTTCCTCCATCTCCCGCGGGGTCATCGCCTTGACGCAGGCGGCCGTGCCGACGGGCATATAGATGGGGGTCGGAATATCTCCGTGCGGCGTGTGCAGCACGCCCAGACGGGCGCCGGACTGGCGGCAGATATGGGTTACTTCATAGCTGAATGGCTGATTCACGGAATCCTCCTTCGTCTTTCTGAGCGTCGTCCTCCCCCTCCCGGGGCGTTTCCGCCTCCGCTCCTCCGGTCACGCGCACCAGGGAACGGCGGGCGGAGCCAAATCTTTCAAGCCGTTCCGCCACCTCGTCCGTCATCTGGATCTGAGGCGGCCTGCGGGGCGGATCCGTGTCCTCCGGAACCGTCAGCAGATCCGCGTAAAGGTTCCAGATGCCTCCCTCCGGCATGGCGTGGAAGGTCATGATTTCATGCGTGGTCGGATGCTCCAGCCGCAGCCGGTATCCCCACAGCGCAATCTGCTGCCCCGGAATACCCGGGCCGTACCGGTTATCCCCCCACAGGGGCGCGCCGATGTTGCTCATCTGCACCCGGATCTGATGCCTTCTTCCCGTTTCCAGGCGGATGGCGCACAGCGCCGTGCCCTCCCGCCGGTCGATGCACCGTCCATGAAGGATGGCAAGCTTCGCGCCCTTCTCGTCCGCTTCGCAGACCACGACCCGGTTTTTCAGCTCATCCTTGATCAGATAATCCGTCAGGGTAAACTCATCCTGCACCTTGCCCGTCACCACGCACAGATATTCCCGGCCCATGTCATGCTCCCGCATCTGCGCCGCCAGGCGGGAGGCCGCCTTGCTGGTCCGCGCGAAAACCATGATGCCGCCCACCGGCCGGTCCAGCCGGTGGACCAGACCGAGATATACGTTGCCGGGCTTGTGATACCGCTCCCGGATATATTCCTTCAGGAGCGTGAGGATGTCCGCGTCTCCCGTCTGATCCGCCTGGGAAAGCATGTTCGGCGGCTTCACCGCCACGATCAGATGATTATCCTCATAGAGAATGTCAGGCACGCTGCCACCTCCCGCTGGCGCCGCAGGGCAGCACGCCGCCCGTCGTCACGGGCAGGCACAGCTCCTGGCTGTCCACCCGGCCCCCGTGGCGCCGTACGACACATTTCTCCAGCATATTGCTCAGCACGCTGGCCTGGAAGCCGGTGGTATAGCTGTTGATCAGGAAAAACAGCGGATCCTCCGACAGCGCCTGCGCGCTGGTCTCCACCAGGCCGAACAGCTCGTTTTCCAGCTTCCAGACTTCCCCGGACGGGCCCCTGCCGTAGCTGGGCGGATCCATCAGGATGCCGTCGTACCGGTTCCCCCGTCGTATTTCCCGCTGCACAAAGCGCAGCGCGTCCTCCACGATCCAGCGGCAGGAGGTTTCCGGAATCCCGCTGAGCTCGCGGTTTTCCTTCGCCCAGAGGACCATTCCCTTCGCCGCGTCCACATGGGTCACATGCGCCCCTGCCGCGGCGCAGGCCAGCGTGGCCGCGCCCGTATAGCCGAACAGATTCAGAATCTTCAGATCCTTCCTGCCCGATTCGGTGATCAGCCCGCGCATCCAGTCCCAGTTGGCGGCATGCTCCGGAAACAGTCCCGTGTGCTTAAAGCCCGTGGGACGGACATAGAAGCGCAGATCTCCGTAGGCGACGGTCCACCGGTCCGGCAGCTTTTTCAGAAACTCCCACTGTCCGCCGCCCCGGTCGCTCCGGTGGTAATGTGCCTGCGCCGTGCGCCAGAGGTTCTCCTCCGCCCGCGGCCAGATGGTCTGGGGGTCCGGCCTGCGCAGCACAATCTCGCCCCAGCGCTCCAGCTTTTCCCCGTCACCGGTGTCCAGCACTTCATAATCCTGCCAGCGATCCGCTAAAAACATGTCTTCTCCTTCATCCGTGTCGTCCCTCTGCTCAGGTCTGCTCCGTCGTTTCCTCGCCCAGCATATCCGCATGCAGCCTGATCAGCGCCTCCACAACCTCCTGGCAGTACAGCCGGTCCAGCCCCGCCAGCGCGGGATCCGTCTCCACATATTCCCGCAGCGCCTGCCGGTCTCCGGCCGCCGCCTCAGCCGCCAGCCGGTTCGCCTCGTCGATTTCCCGCATGGCCTCCGCCAGCGAGGCGGGCAGAAGCGTTCCGTGCGGTGTCTCACGGCCATCCCTCAGGGTCAGATCCGCCTCGATCACCGCCTCCTCCGGCAGCTGCGGCAGCTCGCCCCGGTTTTTCCGGACCACCGCGGGCAGCGTCGCGCTTTCCCGCCGCAGCACCGCCAGCGCCAGCTGTACCGGCCGCGCCGCGGGCGCCTTGCTCAGCAGCAGGAGCTGAGCCATGGCCCCCTCCCGCGCGTCGGCGCCCTGCTCCGCCACCGTGTTCATGTACAGGATGCGCTCCTTCCGCCGCTCGACGCTCTCACCGAAGCTGGGGCGCTCCGCCGGAATGTAGTCCGGCTGGGCCGGCAGAAACTCGGCGTGCGCAGTCGCATCGCCCACCGGCACCGCGTCCCACCAGTTCAGCCAGCGCCGGCTGAGGTTTCCCAGCTCTCCCTCCCGGACCGCCCGGCGCAGCCGGGGCATCTGATCCTGTCCGTCCTCCTTCAGCGAAAGCAGGAACGCGAAGCCCGGAAGCCCCGCGATGACAGCTTCTTCCTTCTTTCCGTCCGTCTTCAGCAGCTTTCGGATGGCCTCCAGGCCGATGGGCCCCCGCAGGGGGGAATCTCCCAGGCCATAGCAGCGAAAGCCGCGGCGCACAAACAGTTCCGTTGTTCTCGCCACCGGCTGCCCCAGATTGATCACCAGGGCCTCCGGGCAGCTTTCCGCCATCTCGTCGCAGAGGCGAAAAACAGCCGTCCCCGCCCGCAGCGCGTGCATCAGGCCGCCAATGCCGCCGTTCACCCGCGCCTGATCCGTCAGGCCGGAATCGCCTTCCTCCTCCCGGTCGCTGCCCAGCGCGCTGCGATCCATGGCAAAGCGGCTGGCCGCCTGCGGGTCTCCCGCGTACAGAACGCAGTCCGCTCCCCGCAGGATCGCCTTCCGGTCCGCGTTCACGTTCATCCGGCCGCCCTGTCCGGCCTTTTGCAAAATGGCTTCGCCGTATCGGCGCAGCAGATCCGACATGGCCGGGTTGCTTTCCTCCACCGCGATCTCCGCGTCCCTTTCCTTCCCGGCAAAAAGGAGATCGGTTAAAAGGGCGGGCAGGAGCATCGGAATGTCCTGCCCGATCATTGCGATTTTCAATGAATTATACCTTCCGAATGGCCAGCGTGGCCTTTCTGTCGTTGATGTCCCAGTCCTTCTCCGCGTCCGCGTTCTCCAGTTTGCCGCGGGTCAGGGTTTCGGCCAGCGTCGTCCGCTGAATCATCTCCTGATACCGGTTCAGCGCGGCGGCCAGGGTCTCGTCCGCTTCAAAGCCGACCTGGATGCGGTCCGTCACCTCGTAACCCGTATCCTTCCGCATGGTCTGCAGCTTGGAAATCACCTCGCGGGCATAGCCCTCTGCCAGCAGGTCCTCGTTCAGGTTCGTGTCCAGCACCACCGTCACGCCCCGGTCCTCCAGTGCCGTGAAGCCCGGCTTCTGTGCCGGCTCCGTCAGCACGTCCTCCCGGGCCAGGGTCACCTGCGTTCCCTCCAGCTCGAAGGAAACCGTTTCGCCCCGGTTAAAGGCGTCCACGACGTCGTTTCCGTCCATCGTCGCCAGATGCTGGCCGATCTTCCCCAGCAGCTTGCCGTACTTCGGTCCCAGGGTCCGCATCTGGGGCTTGAGCCGGTAGGTTGTGAAGGCCCGCGCGTCGTCCGTAAAGATCACTTCCCGGACATTCAGCTCATCCTCGCACAGCTCCTGATAGGCCGCGTCAAAGGAAGCGCCCTTGACATACAGCCGCTGCAGGGGCTGACGCACCTTCAGGTTGGCCGCGTTCCGGCAGGCACGTCCCAGCTGGACGACCTCCAGCAGCGCCTCCATCTGCCGCTCCATATCCGCGTCCACCGCCGCGCTGTCGCTGACGGGGAAATCGCAAAGATGCACGCTTTCCGGTGCGCCGGGCACATTGTTGACCACCAGGTTCTGATAAATGTCCTCCGCCAGGAAGGGAATGAACGGCGCAGATACCTTGCTCAGCGTCACGAGCACATGATACAGCGTCGCGAAGGCGGCTTCCTTGTCTCCCGCCATGCCCTTGCCCCAGAACCGTTCCCGGCCCCGGCGCACGTACCAGTTGCTCAGCTCGTCCACGAAGGCCGCCAGCGCGTTGGCGCTCTCCGTGATTTTGTACTGCGCCAGCCCCTCGTCCACCTCGGCAATCAGGGTGTTCAGCTTGCTGAGAATCCAGCGGTCCATCAGGGACAGCTCCACCTTTTCCAGCGGATGCGCCACGGGATCAAAGCCGTCAATCTGGGCATACATGGCGAAGAACGCATAGGTGTTCTGCAGCGTAGCCAGGAACTTCCGCTGGCCCTCCTGCACCGCCTCCTCGGAGAAGCGGGAAGGCAGCCACGGCGCCGAGGTCGTGTAGAAGTACCAGCGCAGCGCGTCCGCTCCGAACTTGTCCAGCATCTCAAAGGGATCCACGACGTTGCCCAGATGCTTGCTCATCTTCCGCCCTTCCGCATCCTGCACGTGGCCCAGCACAACGCAGTTTTTAAACGGCGCCTGGTCAAAGAGCAGGGTGGAAATGGCCTCCAGGGTGTAGAACCAGCCGCGGGTCTGGTCGATGGCTTCGGAAATGAAGTCCGCCGGGAAGCGGCTCTCGAACTGCTCCCGGTTTTCAAAGGGATAGTGCCACTGTGCAAAGGGCATGGAGCCTGAATCGTACCAGCAGTCGATCACTTCCTTGACCCGGTGCATCTCCTTGCCGCATTCGGGGCAGCGGATCGTCACCGCGTCGATGAAGGGACGGTGAAGCTCGATATCCGGTCCCGGATCCTGAATGGCCATCTCCCGCAGCTCGGCGATGGAGCCGATCACATGCAGGTGGCCTTCCTCGCAGCGCCAGACCGGCAGGGGGGTGCCCCAGTAGCGCTCACGGCTCAGTCCCCAGTCGATGACGTTCTCCAGGAAGTTGCCCATGCGGCCTTCCTTGATGTTTTCAGGCATCCAGTTCACGGTCCGGTTGTTCCGCACCAGGCTGTCCCGCACAGCGGTCATCCGGATAAACCACGTCGGCCGTGCGTAATACAGCAGCGGCGTGTCGCAGCGCCAGCAGAAGGGATAGTCATGGGCAAAGGGCACCGCCGCGAACAGCAGTCCCCGTTCCTTCAGATCCTTGAGAATCATGGGATCCGCATCCTTCACGAAGGTTCCGGCCCACGCCGTGCCCTCCACAAAGCGGCCCTGGGTATCCACCAGGTTGACAAACGGCAGCCCGTTCTCCCGGCAGACCCGGTTGTCGTCCTCGCCGTAGGCCGGCGCAATATGCACGATGCCCGTGCCATCCTCCATGGTCACGTAGTTGTCAGATACCACGTACCAGGCCTTGCGATCGGGCTCCTGGAACCGATACAGCGGCTCGTATTCCATTCCGCGGAGCTCCTCCCCGGGGAATTCTGCCGTGATGGTCGCCTGCTGCCCTTCGAACACCTTTTCCACCAGGGCCTTGGCCATGATGTACTCTTCCTCGCCGACGGTAAAGCGGCAATAGGTATCCCGCGGATTCACGCACAGCGCCAGGTTGCTGGGCAGCGTCCAGGGCGTCGTGGTCCAGGCCAGGAGATAAACATTCTTTTCGTTCTTGACCGGGAAGCGGACAAAGGCGGAGGTTTCCTTCACGTTCTTGTAGCCCTGCGCCACCTCATGGCTGGACAGAGCCGTTCCGCAGCGCGGGCAGTACGGAACGATTTTGTGTCCCTCATACAGCAGGCCCTTTTCCCAGATCTTCTTCAGGCTCCACCATTCGCTCTCGATGTAATTGTTTTCATAGGTGATGTAGGGATGCTCCATGTCGACCCAGAAGCCAACCTGCTCCGACATTTTTTCCCACTCGTGCAGATACTTCCAGACGCTCTTCTTGCACTCTCCGATGAAGGGCTCAATCCCGTACTGCTCGATCTGCGGCTTGCCGTCCAGCCCCAGCGCCTTCTCAACCTCCAGCTCCACCGGCAGGCCATGCGTATCCCATCCGGCCTTGCGCAGCACGCTCTGACCCTTCATCGTGTGATACCGGGGAATCAGATCCTTGATGACGCGGGTCTCGATGTGCCCGATATGCGGCTTGCCGTTGGCGGTAGGCGGCCCGTCAAAGAAGGTGTAGGCCTCCTGTCCGTCCCGCAGATGGTAGAACTTGTGCAGAATATCCTTTTCCTTCCACAGCTCCGCCGTCTTCCGCTCCCGGGATACAAAATTCATATCTGTCGCGACTTTGTTATACATCTTCCGTTTCCTCCTCAATAGCTTCCCGCCATCTGCCTGAGCTCCGTTGCCTCACACAGCGTACCTTCCGCGTAGCGCTTCTCCGCCTCTGCCATGATCTTCTCCGTAGCGCTGACGCCACACCGGCTGGCGCCAACCGCCCGGGCGGACAGCACCGTGTCCAGATCCCGGATCCCGCCGGATCCCTTGACCCTCACCTTATCGGAAACATGGGCCCGCATCAGCTTCAGATCCTCAATCGTGCAGCCCGCGGAGCCGTAGCCCGTGCTGGTCTTGACGAAATCCGCTCCCGCGCGCTCGCTGATCTCGCAGGCCAGAATCTTTTCCTCCTCCGTCAGGTAGCAGGTTTCCAGAATCACCTTCAGGATCGCTCCGGCCCGGTGCGCCGTTTCGGCAATCTGACGGATTTCCTCCTCCACATAGGCCACATCGCCGTGCTTGAGCTTGCCGATGTTCAGCACCATGTCCAGCTCCTGGCAGCCTTCCCGGAGAGCCAGCTCCGCCTCCGCCACCTTGATTGCCGTCTCATGCGCGCCGTGAGGAAAGCCGATCACCGTGCACACCTTGACAGCGCTGCCCTTCAGCATCTCTGCCAGAATCGGCACATCGCACGGCCTTGCGCAGACGCTTGCAGTCTGATATTTCAGCGCAACCTCGCATCC
>CAMNCR010000145.1 GCA_946534455.1 uncultured Clostridia bacterium
TACTCGGAGGGCAGCGCCTTCAGCGTCGTCGCCCTCAATGACGTTTCCCTGACCATTGACGATGGGGAGTTCATCGGCATCGTCGGCCATACCGGCTCCGGCAAGTCCACCCTCGTTCAGCATCTCAACGGGCTCCTGAAGCCCTCCTCCGGCCAGGTTCTCATCGACGGGGAGGATCTCAACGGTGAGCACGTCAACCGCCGCGCGCTGCGTCAGCGCATCGGGCTGGTTTTCCAGTATCCGGAATATCAGCTTTTCGAGGAAACCGTCGCGAAGGATATCGCCTTCGGCCCGAAGAATCAGGGGCTCAGCCCGGAGGAAATCGATCAGCGGGTGCGCTATGCCATGGATTGCGTGCATATGGATTATGATCACTATGCCGGCCAGAGCCCCTTTGAGCTGTCCGGCGGGCAGATGCGCCGGGTCGCCATTGCCGGCGTGCTGGCCATGAAGCCCTCCGTGCTCATTCTCGATGAGCCCACAGCGGGGCTGGATCCCCGCGGGCGGGACCGGATTCTTTCCATGCTCGAGGAGCTTCATACCCGGGAGCATACGACCGTCGTCATGGTTTCCCACAGCATGGATGACATGGCCCGCCTGGCCACCCGGCTGATCGTGATGGCCGAGGGCCGGGTGGCCCTCAGCGGAACCCCGCGGGAGGTCTTTGCCCAGGAGGAGCGCATGCTTTCCCTCGGTCTGGGCGTCCCGGAGGCCGCCCGCCTCTGTCGCCAGCTGCGGCAGCGGGGCTACGACCTGCCCGGGGATCTGTACCGTCCGGAGGAGCTCCGGGAGCATTTGCTGCGCCTGTGGCATGCCGCGCAGGAAGGGAGGTCATCCCTTGCTCAATAATATCACGCTGGGGCAGTATTATCCGGTGGACAGCCCGGTGCACCGGCTGGATCCGCGCTGTAAAATTCTCTCCGCCCTGATCTATATCGTCGCTGTTTTTCTGGCCAGGACGGCCGTCGGCTACGCGCTGCTGCTGGGCTTTCTGCTGCTCGCCGCCCATCTGGCGCGCGTGCCCTTCCGGATGCTGCTCAAGGGGCTCAAGCCCCTGCGCTTCATTCTGATTCTGACCTTCCTGCTGAACCTTTTCTTCACCCCGGGAGAGCATGTGCTGCTCTCCGTCTGGCGCATTCAGGTCACGCGGGAGGCGCTGCTGCAGGCGGTCTATTTCTCCCTGCGCCTCGCGTTTCTGGTCGTTGGCACGTCGCTGCTGACGCTGACGACCTCCCCCGTCTCCCTTTCGGACGGCCTGGAAATTCTGCTTTCCCCCCTGAAAAAGCTTCATTTCCCGGCGCATGAGCTGGCGATGATGATGACCATCGCGCTGCGCTTCATTCCGACCCTGCTGGAGGAAGCGGATAAGATCATGAAGGCCCAGATGGCCCGCGGCGCAGATTTTGAATCCGGCAATCTCCTGGCCCGCGCCAAGGCGATGGTGCCGCTGCTGGTGCCGCTGTTTGTCAGCGCCTTCCGCCGGGCCGGCGACCTCGCCATGGCGATGGAAAGCCGCTGCTACCACGGGGATGAGGGACGTACCCGTCTGCGCGTGCTCCGCTTTGCCCGTCCGGACTATCTGACGCTGCTCCTCATGGCGCTGCTCATCGTCCTGATGATTTTGGAGGGAATCCTGTTCGCATGAAGATCCGACGCGTACTCCTGACCGTCGAATATGACGGAACCGCCTACGCGGGCTGGCAGCGCCAGGCCAACGGCCTTGCCGTTCAGCAGGTGCTGGAGGAGGCGCTGTCCCAGGCCTGCGGTCATCCGGTGGCCGTCACCGGCGCCTCCCGCACGGACGCGGGCGTCCACGCCCGGGGACAGTGCGCGCATTTCGATACGGACTGCAGCATTCCGCCCGAAAAATATCCCTTCGTGCTCAACAATCTCCTGCCGCCGGATATCCGGGTCCAGCAGGGCCGCGAGGTTCCTCCGGCCTTTCACGCCCGATTCCTTTCCTCCGGAAAAATCTATACCTACCGCATCATCAACACGCGCCACGGCACCGCCCTGGGGCGGAACACCCATTTTCATGTCCCCGTGCCGCTGGCGCTTCCCCCCATGCGCACCGCTCTGCAGTCTCTGCTGGGCACCTTTGACTTTGCCGCCTTTCAGGCCTCCGGCGGCACGGCCAAAACCACCATCCGCACCATCGACCGGGCGGACCTGGACCTGGAGCCGGAGACCGGCATTCTCACCCTCCGCCTGCATGGCAACGCGTTTCTCTATAACATGGTGCGCATCATCGCGGGCACGCTGGTGGAGATCGGGCTGGGCCGCCTGCCGGCCGACGCCTTTGACCGCGCCCTGGCCACCGGTGACCGGCTTGCGCTGGGCATGACGGCGCCGGCCTGCGGGCTGGAGCTGACCGCCGTGGAGTATCCGCCGGCAGCCTTCACGGATCCCGCCCGCCTGCGCTGGCATCAGGAGCCCGTCCGCTGATTCTTCTTCCGCCGTCCCTGGGAGGTATCTATGCTTCGCCTCAGTAATTTTGCCCAGCCCCTCGATTATACCGCGGATTCCCTCCGCCTGGCGCTGCTGCACAGGCTGCGCCTGTCCGAGAAGGAGCTGCTGTCCCTTTCCCTGTTTCGCCGCTCCGTGGATGCCCGGGACAGGCAGGATGTCCACTTTGTGCTGACGGTTGATTTTCAGGTTCGGGACGAAGCGGCCCTGCTGAAGCGGCATCGCTTTCTGACCCGCGTGGATCCGGTCCGGACGCCCCGCCTGCCCGCCGCCTCCTTTGATCATCCGCCGCTCGTCGTGGGCGCGGGCCCGGCGGGCCTCTTTGCCGCGCTGACCCTGGCGCGCGCCGGGGCGCGCCCGGTTCTGATCGAGCGGGGGCGGCCGGTGGATCTCCGCGCCGCGGATGTGGCCCGCATGGCCGCCGAGGGCATTCTGGATCCGGATTCCAATGTGCAGTTTGGCGAAGGCGGCGCCGGCGCCTTTTCCGACGGCAAGCTGACCTGCGGCATCAAATCCCCCTGGATCCGCTCCGTGCTGGAAACCTTCGTGGCCCATGGCGCGCCGGAGGAAATCCTGACCGAGCAGAAGCCGCACGTGGGCACGGACCGGCTCCGGAACGTCGTGCTCTCCCTGCGCAGGGAGATCCTGTCCCTGGGAGGGCAGGTCCGGTTTGAAACGCGGCTGGATCGCCTGCTTCTCCATCACGGTCAGGTGGTCGGCGCGGTTCTGGTCTCCGGCGGCAGGGAGGAGGAGCTGCTCTCCGACGCGGTGCTGCTGTGCGTCGGGCATTCCGCCCGGGATACCGTGCGGCAGCTCTTTTCCCAGGGCGTGCGCATGTGCCAGAAGCCCTTTGCCATGGGCGTCCGCATCGAGCATCCCCGGCTTCTCATCGACCGGGCCCAGTACGGGGCCTTCGCCGGGCATCCCGCCCTCGGGGCGGCATCCTATAAGCTGAACTGTCACACGCCCGACGGCCGCGGCGTTTACACCTTCTGCATGTGTCCCGGCGGACGGGTCATTGCCGCGGCCTCCGAGTCCGGCGGCATCGTCACCAACGGCATGAGCCTGCATGCCCGGCAGGATGAAAACAGCAACGCCGCCCTGCTGGTCGGCGTTCATCCGGAGGATTTTGAGGATGAGCATCCCCTCGCCGGCTTCCTCCTGCAGCGGCGCATCGAGCAGGCGGCCTTCCGCCTGGCCGGGAACACCTATCGTGCTCCCGCGCAGCGGGTCGGTGACTTTCTGGCCGACCGGGAAACCCGCTCCTTCGGTTCCGTCCGTCCCTCCTACGCGCCGGGCGTCACCCCCTGCGATCTCCGCGCCGTGCTTCCGGACCGGATCGCCCGGAACCTGAAGCTGGCCCTGCCGGTGCTGGATCGTCAGCTGCATGGCTTTGCGCTGCCGGACGCCGTGCTGACCGGGCCCGAGACCCGGTCCTCCTCCCCGGTGCGGCTGCTTCGCTCCGCCTACGGGGAGGCGGAGGATCTGCCGGGCCTTTATCCCGTCGGCGAGGGCGCGGGCTATGCCGGCGGCATCGTCTCCGCCGCGGTGGATGGCATCACGGCCGCCCGGCAGGCGCTGGAAAAAGCCGCTCTGTTGTAATCGTCTTCAGAAATGCTCCTCCACCAGGATGGGCTTCCGCACGAAGGTCGCCTCCAGCGCGGCCCGGTTTCCCTCCAGGCTCACGTCCGGCCGGTAGAGCGCCTCGGCCAGGGACACGCTTCCCGCGGCCAGCTGTCCCAGGGCCTGAATGGACACTGTCAGGTCCGGCGCCCGGTCCGTCCGCGTGACGGCGTTGTCCGCCACCTCCCAGCTGCCGTTGTTTTCGGGAATCTGCCCGTCTCCCTCCACCCGGATCACGAAGCGCGCCTGCGCCGGCTTCCGGAGGATTTCCAGCAGCCGCTGCGCGTTGACCACCCGCAGCATATAGTCCTGCCTGGCCGTCTGGCGGATGTCGTAGGCCTGCGCGCACCGGATCACGGACAGCAGCTCCAGGCAGGAGGGCAGAAAGAGCCGGATCGTTCCGTAGTCCGCGGTGAACCTTCCCAGGAAGCCCAGCAGCGCCTCCAGCCCTTCCCGTCCGTCCCAGGCCAGGTCCTCCACCGAGAGGATGGCTGCCGGATCATGCCGGATATCCTGAAAGATCAGACAGGCGACCGCTCTCCCGCGGTTCCGCAGCAGATAGCCGAATTTCCGGTCCCGATAGTATGCGCCCTTCAGATGGTCCTCCAGCATGCGGCGGTCGTCCCGGCGCATGGCCAGATTGTAGCCTTCTGCGAAGCGGTTATACAGCTCCGTCCAGGCGCTCACCGGGTCCCCGGGCTTCCAGAGCTCCGCCGTTCCGGTAAAGCGGTAGCCGCTGAGCGTGGCCGGCGTGAACTCGTAATCATTGCGCCACCGGAGGGTCTCGTATCCGAATTTTCTGTAAAAAGCATGGTTGAACGGGTACAGCGTGGAGATCACCTCTCCCTGCCTGTACGCCTCCGGCAGCAGCCGGGCAAAAATCTGACGGATGGCTCCGGCATTCCGGTATTCCGGCAGGGTGGACACCGCGCCGATCCCGCCGTTCCGGATCAGCGCGCCGTCCAGCCACGTATCAAAGCGGACATGGAGGATCCGCGCCATCATCCTGCCATCCTCCGCGAAGGCGCCCCAGTCCTCGCTGGTACCCTGCTCCTTCAGGCTTTCCTCCCTGCGCTTTTCCGGATCCTCCATGCGCATGTGAAAGGCCACCGTGGAGATCAGATCCGCCTCAAAGCGCTCCTCCGCCTTCAAACGCCGTACATCCATTTTCTTCCTCCGCCCTTCTTCCGATTTCTTCAGCTGAGCCCCGGATCCCCGGGATTGTCAGGATCGCCCGTCTCCTATGCAAAGCGCCTGCCAGATTGCAGCGCTTTCCCTCTTCATCCCCTTATTCCCGGATCAGATGGAGCTGGAAGGCCTGATAATCGCCCCAGGGGAAGGGGAACGCATAGCCGCCGCGCATCAGCGCCGCGCCCGTAAAGCGCTGCTCCGTCCCCTCCAGGCGGTACACCGCGTCCGGCTCCAGCCCCTGAAGGCGGACCCAGGGGAAGGCGCTGTTGGCCCGCAGATGCGTCAGCACCAGATTCACGAGGGCCTCCGACCGGTCCGGAGCGACGAACATCCAGGCCGAGGCTTCCGTCATATCCTCCAGGTCGTTCAGGCGATAGTAATCCCCGTGAGCGATCAGCTCCGCGTGCTTTTTGTAGTCCGCGATCTGCTGACGGATTTCCTTCCTTTCCTCCTCGGAGAGCTGGCTGACATTCAGCTCGTACCCGAAGGTTCCGGACTGCGCAACGACGCCGCGGGTATGCAGCGGCGTGGCCCGGCCGGTCTGATGGTTCGGGGAAGCGGAAACGTGGGCCCCCATGGTGCTGACCGGGTAGCCGTAGGACGTGCCCCGCTGAATCTCCAGGCGCTCGATGGGATCCGTATCGTCCGAGCACCAGATCTGCGGGCAGTAGAACAGCATGCCCGCGTCAAACCGGCCGCCCCCGCCGGAGCATCCCTCGATCATCAGCTCCGGATACCGGTCCAGCAGGCGGGAAAGCAGCTGATAGGTGCCCAGCACAAACCGGTGGGCCACCTCTCCCTGCCGGGAGGCGGGCAGGGCATGGGAGAAGCAGTTGGCAATGCTGCGGTTGAAATCCCACTTGACGTACTCGATGCGGGCATGATCCAGCACGGCGCACATGGCGTCAAAGAGATAATCCACCACATCCTGACGGGACATGTCCAGCACCAGCTGATTGCGGGAAAGATTGGGCTTCCGGTCCGGATCCGTCAGCGCCCAGTCCGGATGCGCGCGGAAGAGATCTGAATCCTCGTTCACCATTTCCGGCTCAAACCAGAGGCCGAACTTCAGCCCCAGGGCGTGAATTTTCTCCGAAAGCTCTCCCATGGAGCACCCCAGCTTGGCCTC
>CAMNCR010000146.1 GCA_946534455.1 uncultured Clostridia bacterium
CGTCGGCTCGGATCTGGAGTGGGAATACCGGACCGTGGCCTGCCCCAGCATTCTTTTCTCCTCCTGCGCCATCGCGGGTGAATAATCCGCGCCTCCAATCGGAGAGATTTCCGGTTCTGACCCGCTCCCCCGCCGGGCGGCGGAGCCGCGGCCTGGCTTCCGTCCTCCGGCTCCCGTTCTGAAAAAAATGAATAAAAATCTCAAAAAGGGGTTGACAGTCATAAGAACTTAGTGTACTATTCACATAGTGCACTAAGTTCTTGAGGAGGTTGTCATGAAATTCGACCCGATGGTTCCCATCTGGCTGCAGGTGGCAACCGCGCTGAAGCAGGAAATCGTCACCGGGTATCTCCCCCCGGGGGGGAAGATGCCCGGCGGCCGGGATCTGGCGCTTCAGTACGGCATCAATCCCAACACCGCCGCCCGCATCTATCAGGAGCTGGAGCGGGAGGGGCTCTGCGCGACCCGGCGGGGAATGGGCACCTATGTCACGGAGGATACGGAAAGGATTCAGCGCCTGCGCACGGAAATGGCGCGGGCAGCCATGGACCGGTTTCTCAGCGATCTGCGGGGCCTGGGGCTCAGCGGCGCGGAAGCCGTTCAACTATTGGAAACGGAGGTTCAGAATCATGCTGAAGAGTGAAGACATCGTGCGCCGGTTCGGCGCGAAAACCGCGGTCGATCATGTGACCCTGTCCCTGGAGGCCGGCCATGTGTACGCCATGCTGGGGCCCAACGGCAGCGGCAAAACCACCTGGATGAAGATGGCCGCCGCCCTGATGAAGCCCACCGAGGGCCGGATGCTGTTCCAGGGCGCGCCCGTGAGCGTGGAGAGCCGGAGGCATGTGGCCTACATGTCCACCGAGCCCTACTTCTATTCCTGGATGACCGTCCGGGACGCCGGCCGGTATTATGACGATTTCTTTGAGGACTTTTCCATGTCGCACTACGAGGAGCTGCTGCGGGACATGGAGCTGGAAATGTCCATGAAGACCCGGACCCTGTCCTCCGGCATGGCCGCCAAGCTGAAAATCGCCCTGACCCTGGCCAGGGACGCCCAGGTCTATATGCTGGATGAGCCCTTCAACGGCATCGACCTGCTGGCGCGGGACCAGATCCGCGCCTGCATTCTCCGGGAGGCCACGCCCGAAAAGCTGCTGCTCCTCTCCAGCCATCTGGTGGAGGAGATGGAAGCCATCGCGGACCGGGCGGTCTTTATCCGTCAGGGAAAGCTGATCGAGGTCTGCGATCTGGAGCAGCTGCGGGAACAGCGGCAGCAGTCCATGGCGGACCGTTACCGTGAAATTTACGGACATGCGGAGGTGGCACAATGAAAGCGCTCCTGAAATATGAATTCCGGAAAACCTGGTTTGCCAAGCTTATCTTCCTGGGCATCACCGCCGTGGCGGAGATTGCCTTCCTGATCGGCATCGCCCTCGGACCCGCCCACGAAACCGGGGAGCGTCTCGTCACCATCGGCGCCCTCGTCCTCTTCATGGTCGCCATGTTCGGCGTTTTCATCATCGGCGTGCAGAGCGTGCTGACCCTGCACCGGGATATGAATACCAAGCAGGGCTATATGCTCTACATGACGCCCCGCACCAGCTACCAGATTCTGGGGGCCAAGACGCTGGAAAACGGCCTGTCCATTCTTCTCTCCGGCGCCTTCTTCTTCCTGCTGGGCTTCCTGGACATCACCCTGCTCTTCAGCCGCTTCGGCACGCTGCAGCAGCTCTGGGACTTCTTCCAGGATATGCTGCACGCCATCAACAAGGAGATCACGCTGAACACCCAGACCATTCTCTGCCTCACGGTGTCCTTCCTGGCCTCCTGGCTGGCCACGGTGTCCATGGCCTATCTGGCGGACATCCTGTCCTCCGCCCTGCTGAACGGCAAAAGGTTCAACGGCATCATCACCTTCCTGATTTTCATTCTGCTGTCGGTGCTCCTGGGCTGGCTGCAGGATGTCCTTCAGCCGGCGCGCGTCGCCATCGACGCCGGCCTGCTGATTCGCGGCGGCGTTTCCCTGGCCTTCTCGGTCCTGCTGTATTGCGCCTCCGCCTGGATCATGGACCGCTATCTGAGCGTCTGACGGACGCCTGTCCTGACAGGGATTCATCCGAAAAGGGCCTGCTCCCCCGGCCGAAAGTCTCTTCGGCACCGGGAGCAGGCCCTTACGCATCTCCCGCCGTCCGGTTCCGGAGCGCCTGCAGGTGCTCGGAGGGGAGGCATCCCATCTCCGTCTGAAAGGCCCGGCGGAAGGTGCGCATGTTCGTATAGCCGCACCGGCCGCAGATCTCCGTCAGGGTCAGCGTCGGATCCCGCATCAGATGGCGCGCCCGGTCCACCCGCATGGCGTTGATAAAGCGCCGGAAATGCGTATGCATCTGATCGGAGAAGAAATGGGACAGCTGGGAGGTGCTGATGCCCAGGGCATGGGCCGCGCTGTCCTGGGTAACCTCCTCAAAGGCATGGGCAGAGATGTAGGCCATGATCCGCTGCCCGAGATCCTGCCGGCTGTAATCGTAGACCGGGCGATAGGTCAGCGAATGAAGGATGCCGGCCAGCAGCACATGCAGCTGGGCGACGCACATGGGCAGATCCTCCTCCATCCTCAGATGGCTCAGCCGGTCCACGGCCAGCCGGAGATCCACGCAGGTCTCCTCCGCCGGGAGCACCGGGCATTCCGGTTTCATGCCGTGCAGGGTACCCGCGTATTCCGCGATGATATCCGGCGGAAAGATGGCCGTGACCCCCTGCACATCCTCACTCAGCGCGTCAAAGCTGTG
>CAMNCR010000147.1 GCA_946534455.1 uncultured Clostridia bacterium
ATCAAAAATTCGATCATTGGGAAGGTGCAGCGGTATAACGGCCGGTCCATTGAGGAAGCTTCCGAGCAGCAGATTTACCGCGCGGTCGCCTCGACGGTCCGGGATCAGATCATGCAGAAATATATCACGGCCCGTGAGGAACGGAAGCGCTCCAAGCAGAAGCGGCTGTACTATCTCAGCGTGGAATATCTGATGGGCCGGAGCATGTACTGCAACATGCTGAATCTCGTTTCCACCAGGGAGTATACGGAGGCCCTCCGCGAGCTTGGAATCGATATCCGGGATATCCTGAAGGAGGAGCCGGAGCCCGGCCTGGGCAACGGTGGCCTGGGGCGCCTGGCAGCCTGCTTCCTGGACAGCCTGAGCAGCCTGGATCTGCCTGCCATGGGCTGCACGATTCGGTATGAATACGGCCTGTTCCGTCAGAAGATCGTCGACGGTCAGCAGGTGGAGCTGCCGGACAGCTGGCTGGATAACGGCAACGTATGGGAAACCGCTGTGATGGAGGATGCCTGCGAGGTGCACTTCGGCGGCCATGTGGAGGAAATCGAAATCAACGGCAAAAAGCAGTATGTCACCCGGGATTCCTACACGGTGGAGGCGGTTCCCTACGACATGCCCATCGTGGGGTATGACACCACGACGGTGAACCCGCTGCGCATGTGGTCCGCCCGCAGCCCCAAGAAGCTGGATCTGAACAGCTTCGGCGAAGGCCATTACGTGCAGGCTTCCGAGCAGATCGAGCTGGCGGAAGCCATCAGTAAGGTGCTTTATCCGGAGGATCGCCATTATGAAGGCAAGCAGCTCCGGCTCAAGCAGCATTATTTCTTCACCAGCGCCACGCTGCAGTATATCCTCAAGGATTTCAAGAAGACCTACGGTCGTGATTTCTCCCGCCTGCCGGAGAAGGTCGTCATCCACATCAATGATACCCATCCGGGCATGGCCATTCCGGAGCTCATGCGCCTGCTGATGGATCAGGAGGGCCTGGGCTGGGAGGAGGCATCCCGCATCACCCAGCGGACCATTGCCTACACCAACCACACCATCATGGCCGAAGCCCTGGAAAAGTGGCCCGTGAACATGGTGGAGCAGCTGCTGCCGCGGATCTATCAGATCATCTGCGAAATAAACCGCCGCCTGTGCGACCGCCTCTGGAACTGCTTCCCCGGAGACTGGGACCGGATCGCCCGGATGGCCGTGGTCAGCTACGATAACGTGCATATGGCGAACATGCTGGTGGCCATGAGCTACTCGGTCAACGGCGTCAGCCGCCTGCACGGCGAAATCCTGAAGGAAGAAACCTTCCATGATTATGCGCTGATCATGCCGGAGAAGTTCTCCGCCATCACCAACGGCATCACGCACCGCCGCTGGCTGATCAACTGCAATCCCGGGCTGACGGATCTGATCAACGAGTCCATCGGGACCGCGTGGATCAAGGAGCCGGAGAGGCTCAGCGAGCTGCGGCCCATGGCGGATGACGCAGCCTTCCGCGAAAAGTTTGATCAGATCAAGCTGCAGAACAAGGTGCGCTTTGCCCGGCTGGTCAAGGCACGTCAGAATGTGGATGTGGACCCTTCCTTCATGTTCGATGTGCAGGCCAAGCGTCTGCATGAGTATAAGCGGCAGCTCCTCAACGCGCTGCACATCCTGGTGCTCTATAACCGGATTGTCAACGATGAGAGCTTTGAAATGCAGCCCCGGGTCTTCATCTTCGGCGCGAAGGCCAGCCCCGGATATTACCGCGCGAAGCAGATCATCCGGATGATCTGCGCGCTGAGCCGCCTGATTGAAAAGCATCCCCGGGCCCGGAAGATGCTGCAGGTGGTGTTCTTCGAAAACTATGACGTATCCAGCGCGGAGGTGCTGATTCCCGCGGCGGAGGTTTCGGAGCAGCTGTCCACGGCCAGCAAGGAGGCCAGTGGCACCGGCAACATGAAGTTTATGATGAACGGCGCGGTGACCATCGGAACGATGGACGGCGCGAATGTGGAAATCTCCGAGCAGGTTGGCATGGAGAACATCTACATCTTCGGTATGCGGGCGGATACCGTGCGCAACATGTATCAGGAGCATAACTATAATCCCATGACCATCTATGAGACGAATCAGGAGATTCGCCAGGCGATGACGCAGATGATCGACGGGACGCTGATGCCCGAAAATCCCGCGGTGCTGCAGGATCTGTATCACAGCCTGCTGATGGGAGACTGGGGCAGCATGGGCGACAACTATTTCGTGCTCAAGGATTTCGGCTCCTACAGCATGGCCCAGCGCCGGCTGAACAAGGATTACCAGGATCGGGAGAAGTGGCTGAAGATGGCGGTCATCAATACGGCCATGAGCGGCATCTTCTCCTCTGATCGGACCATCAACGAATACAACGATCAGATCTGGCATCTGAAGAAGACCGTTGTGAAATAAGCGGGCGCTTCGGAGTCAATAAAACGGACGGCGCGGTGAGAACCGCGCCGTCCATTTTATTGAGACCGGCCTGATTATTTGCCAAAGAGGGACTTCACCTTGTCCAGCAGGGAAGCGCCGTCCTTCAGCACATCTCCGGCAGAGGAGCCCAGAGCGGAGGTCACACCCTTGACGACCTCGGCAATCTGGCTCGCGTCCAGATCAATGCCCAGCAGATCCTTGACGGCCTTGAGCGGGTCGGCCGTGAAGGCGGAAATCAGATCCTTGTTGCCGGTGAGCTTGGAAACCAGGTCAGAAATGATTTTTTGCAGATCCATATCAAAACCTCCTGATATTTGCGGAAATCCGCATTTTTTGTTATGAACTATTATAGTCCGATCCGGCTTCCGTGGCAAGGGCGGAATTTGGCGGATGCGTGACGCTGAAAAGGACGGAACGGGGATTGGCACAGGAGCCAAAATGGGGTACAATCAAGAAAAAAACGGAGGGGACGCTTATGGCGACCAAAAAAGTAGGCGAGCTGATCCGGGAGGCGAGAACCGCCGCCGGACTCACGCAGGAAAAGCTGGCGAAGGCAGCCGGAGAGGGCCTGACCGGCGGAGACATCGGGAAGTGTGAAAGAGGCACGGCGGATCTGACCACCGCTCAGCTTCGGAGCATCGCCAAGGCCTGCGGCGTGACGCAGACCTCGCTGGTGAATGCGCCGAAGAATCTTTCCGCTGCCGCGGCCGGGAAGGGAACCGCCAAAGCCTCCGCGGGCAAGGCTTCGTCCGCGAAAACCACCTCGGCCCGGGCGGAATCCGGGAAGAAGGTTCAGAAACCGGCCGCGGGGAAGGCATCCTCCGGCAGCACGGCAGGGAAGGCCGGCGCAAAGGGAAGCAAGGCCAAGGCGGCCGTTCCGGCCAGCGCCGGCATCAGCATGAAGGTGACCGCTACGGAGCAGAAGCTGATCGAGGCCTATCGCGGCGCCTCGTCGGACATGAAAAAGGTGGCCATGAAGGTGCTCAAGGGGGACTACGGGGATCAGGTGACCGGCCTGCTGAACATGGTGGGCGGCGGATCCGCTTCCTCCGGCGCGGCGGATGGCATTTCCGACGCAATTTCCAGCCTGCTGGGCGGGCTGCTGGGCGGCAAATGATGCCCTCCGGGCAAGTATTCAAAAGGGCCCCGAAGCCATCGGCTTCGGGGCCCCTGCAGTTCAGTCTCAGGGCATGGAGATCGTCGTATCTTCGGTGATGGTCAGCTTAAAGGTGACCTTGTTCTGCTGCTGCGCACCGGCGCCGTTAATGGTATAGCCCCGGGTCAGATCCGCGCCCTGGCCGGAGATCACGCTGATGGTTGCGCCGCTGGGCACCTGGCCCTCGGTGACGTAGCTCAGGCCGTCCGCCATGAAGGTGAAGAAGCAGCCGGAGCAGGTGACCTGGCACATATGATCGTAATCATAGTTCGCGGAGGCGGCCGCCGCAGAGGGGGACTTGACCTTGGCGGCAATTTCCATGTCGGTGGTCACGCCGCGGAGCGTGAACCCGGTGACGGCTTCGGCCGGCTCCACCCGGAGCCCGTTGATGGTCCAGTACTGAATTTCTCCCTCCTGGTTGACCTTGACGTGGAAGTTTCCGGAGCCCTCTTCAAAGGTGATGGAGGGCTGGCCTTCGCCGGTGGGCTGCCCCTTGCGGTCTACTTCATAGATCAGCGCGTTCTGCGCGGTGATGGTGATCGGAACCGGAACCGGATCCTCTTCCGGGTTTTCCTCGCTCATGGACTGATCCTCAGCGGGTGCTTCGGGCACCGCTTCGGGAAGGGGTTCGGGCTCCGCGGCGGGTTCGGGCTCGGCGACGGGAGCAGGTTCAGGCTCCGCGACGGGTTCGGGCTCGGCGACGGGAGCGGGTTCAGGTTCGGGAGCGGGTTCGGGTTCAGGAGCGGGTTCAGGTTCGGGAGTGGGAACATCCATGCCCTGAATCAGGAGCATGACCCGGTCGGTCTCCACCACGGTGCCGCTGGCCTTGCAGCGGGCGAACACTGTCCATCCGTGCAGGGCGGCGGGAACCTTTTTCAGGGTGATGGTTTTGCTGTTGGGATTCACGACCTTCAGTCCCTTGAAGGACTTGGGCAGGTTCTTGCCGGTGATTTCCTCTCCGGTTTCGGGATTGACGAAGATCCAGGTGATGGATTTCTGTCCCTTGACCTTCATGGAGAAGGAAACCTTCCCCTTTTCCTTGACAGTCTGCGTGGTGGGCTGTTCAGTAATCGTAATTGCGAAAGCGGGAAGCGCATATACCAGGAGCAGGCATACGGCGAGCACGCAAACCAGGAATTTCTTCATGTTATTCCCCTCCTCAAATGGGTTCAATCATGAAAAAGAATAACATATTTACATAGAAAATTCAATCTTTATTCCGAATATTTAATAATTTCAGCACAACCATCTCCAGGGCGCCCTCGGCGTTGAGACGGCCGGA
>CAMNCR010000148.1 GCA_946534455.1 uncultured Clostridia bacterium
AACGGGCTTGCGGGCAACCGGCTCATTGAGGCGGAGGATGAAAGCTACGCTCTGTTCGTGAAGGCCCTGGAAAGCGTCTGCCGCGATCTGGCCATCCGGATGGCCGGGGATGGCGAAGGCGCGACCCGCCTGATCGAGATGCGGGTCTTCCATGTGGATACGAAGGAAAACGCCCGCGCCCTCGCCCGGTCCGTCGTAGCCTCCAGCCTGGTCAAGGCCATGGTCTTCGGCCGGGATGCCAACTGCGGACGCATTCTCTGCGCCATGGGCTACGCCGGCCCTGTCTTCGACCCGGATCGGGTGGACCTTTTCCTCCACGGCTCGGAGGAAACCCTGTGCTTCTGCCGGGACGGCCGGGTGCTGTCCTTTGATGAGGAAAAGGCGCTGGCGATTCTGTCCGAAAAGGAAGTCCATTTTTCCGCCGATCTGAAGTCGGGCGATCAGGAGGCCACCGCCTGGGGCTGTGACCTGACCTATGATTATGTGAAAATCAACGGAGATTACCGTTCGTAAGGAGCTGTTGCCCATGGATAAGAACCTCACCAACATGGAGCGCGCGGAGGTGCTGACCGCCGCCCTGCCCTATATCCGCCAGTATACCGGGAAGGTCGTTGTCGTCAAATACGGCGGCAACGCCATGATCAACGAGCAGCTCAAGCAGCAGGTCATGGAGGACATCGTGCTCCTCTGGCTCATCGGCGTTCATGTCGTGCTTGTGCACGGCGGCGGGCCGGAAATCAATGATCTGATGGATCGTCTGGGCAAGAAGCCGGTCTTCGTGGACGGCCTGCGCGTGACGGACAAGGAAACCATGGATATCGTGCAGATGGTGCTGGCCGGCAAGGTCAACAAGACCCTGGTCAACCTGCTGGAGATGAAGGGCGGCAAGGCCGTCGGCCTCTCCGGCATGGACGGCCGCCTGCTGCAGTGCAGCGTCAAGGATGAGCGGCTGGGCTTCGTGGGCGAAATCCAGAAGGTGCACATCAATCCGGTGGTGGATCTGCTGGATCGGGGCTACATCCCCGTGGTTTCCACCGTCGGCTGCGACAAATCCGGCAACGCTTACAATATCAACGGGGATACCGCCGCCGCCTATATTGCCGGCGCCCTCAACGCCAAGACGCTGATCATGATGACGGATATCTCCGGCGTGCTTCGCGATCCGAAGGATCCCTCCACCCTGATTCCGGAAATCAGCCTGGAGGATCTGGTCGAGCTGCGGGAAAGCGGCGTCATCTCCGGCGGCATGATTCCCAAGGTGGAGTGCTGCGCCACGGCCCTCAATCGCGGCGTGCAGAACGTGGTCATCATGGACGGCCGCGTACCCCATTCCATTCTCATGGAGCTGCTGACCAACGAAGGCGCCGGTACCCGTTTTTCCCATGCCCACGGCCATCCGGACAGCCACCCGGCTCCGGCAGGCAATGCACAGTCAGGAGGAAAATAAAATGACCATCATGGAACTGGATCAGACCTATGTGGCCGGAACCTACAGGCGGTTCCCGGTTGAAATCGTCTCCGGCCGGGGATCCCTCGTGCAGGACGCGAACGGAAAGCAGTACATTGACCTGGGCTCCGGCATCGCGGTCACCTCCTTCGGCGTTGCCGATGACGCGTGGGTTCAGGCGGTGGAGGCGCAGCTTCATCAGGTGCAGCATATGTCCAATCTCTACTACACCGCCCCCTGTGCCCGCCTGGCGGAGGCGCTGTGCCGGCGCACCGGCATGGCAAAGGTCTTCTTTTCCAATTCCGGAGCGGAAGCCAATGAATGCGCGATCAAGGTAGCCCGGAAATGGGCCGCGGAAAACAAATCCCCCGCCTGCTCCACCATTGTCACCCTGCGCAACAGCTTCCACGGGCGCACCCTCACCACGCTGGCCGCGACCGGTCAGGATCATTTCCATGAGCTGTTTCAGCCCCTGACCCCGGGCTTTGCGCATATCCAGCCCGGCGATCTGGAGGCTCTTCGCGCGCTGGATGCTGAGCACACGGTGGCTGCCGTGCTCATTGAATGCGTTCAGGGCGAGGGCGGCGTGCTGCCCCTGAGTCCGGCCTTTGCGCGGGATCTGGAGGCCCTCTGCCGGGAGAGAAACATTCTCCTCATGATCGATGAGGTGCAGACGGGGAACGGGCGCTCCGGCGCGCTGTATGCCTATATGAAATACGGTCTTTCTCCGGACGTGGTTTCCACGGCCAAGGGCCTGGCCGGCGGGCTTCCCCTGGGCGCGACGCTGCTTTCCGAAAAGGTGGCCCATGTGCTCTCCTTCGGGGATCACGGCTCCACCTTTGGCGGCAACCCCGTCGCCTGCGCCGGCGCGCTCTCCGTGCTCAGCCGGCTGACGGATTCCTTCCTGGCGGAGGTAGACCGGAAATCCGCCCTGATTTTTGAGAAGCTGGACGGAAAACCCGGCATCGAATCCGTGACCGGTCTCGGCCTGATGATCGGTCTCAAAACCGTGCGGCCCGCCGCCGATGTCGTGCGCGCCTGCATGGAGCAGGGCGTGCTCTGCCTCACCGCCAAGGAAAAGGTTCGGCTGCTGCCCGCTCTGAACATTCCGGAGGATCTCCTGAGCCAGGCGCTGGACGTGATCGTCCGGGTCTGCGCTGATCAATGAGTGCAAAGTCGGGGGAAGAAGCATGGCATATCTGGTGTTAAGCAACGGACGAATCTTTGAGGGGCAGCGCATTGGCGCGCCCCTGAACCGCATCGGGGAGCTGGTGTTTACCACCGGCATGGAGGGCTACCTGGAGACCCTGACGGATCCCAGCTATTACGGACAGATTGTCACCCAGTCCTTCCCGCTCATCGGGAACTACGGCGTCATCGAGGAGGATTTCGAGGGAGCCAGCGCGCTCTTTGGCTATATCGTCCGGGAGCTGTGCAACGATCCGTCGAACTTCCGCAGCCAGTATGTGCTCAATGAGTTCCTGACGGCCCGGGGCATTCCCGGCCTCTGCGGCGTGGACACGCGGGAAATCGTCCGCGTCACCCGGGAGGAGGGCGTCATGAACGCCATGATCTGCGACGAGGTGCCCGGGGATCTGTCCGCCGTTCGCTCCTTCGTTGTCCGGGATGCGGTTTCCTCCGTCACCGGGCGGGCCCCCAGGGTCTTCCCCGCGCAGGGGCCCAAGCGTTTCTCCGTCGCCCTGATGGACTACGGCGCCAAAAGGAATATCATCCGTTCCCTGCAGCAGCGCGGCTGCCAGGTGACGCTCTTCCCCGCGGACACGGCGGCGGAGACCGTGCTGGCCGCCGATCCGGATGGCATCATGCTCTCCAACGGCCCCGGCGATCCCGCCGAGTGCGTCTTCCAGGTGGCGCAGATTCGCCGCCTGCTGGGTCAGAAGCCCATCTTCGGCATCTGTCTGGGGCATCAGCTCACCGCGCTGGCCCTGGGCGGCCGAACCTATAAGCTGAAATACGGCCACCGCGGCGGCAATCAGCCGGTTCGCGACCTGGCCACCGGGCGCACCTGGATCACCAGCCAGAACCATGGCTATGCCGTTCAGCCGGATTCCCTGCGCGGCGTGGGCGTTCTTTCCTTCGTCAATGCCAACGACGGCAGCTGCGAAGGCCTCAGCTATCCGGATCAGCGCTGCTTCACCGTGCAGTTCCACCCCGAAGCGGCCTCCGGCCCCCGGGACACCGGATTCCTTTTCGATGCGTTCATGGATATGATGGGAGGAAAGGGAAATGCCTAAGGACACCTCGATCCGCAAGGTCCTCGTCATCGGCTCCGGCCCGATCGTCATCGGTCAGGCCGCGGAGTTTGACTACGCCGGCGCCCAGGCCTGCCGCGTTCTCCGGGAGGAAGGCGTCAATGTCGTCCTGGTGAATTCCAATCCCGCCACCATCATGACGGACCAGCATCTGGCGGACGAAATCTATCTGGAGCCGCTGAATCAGGAAACCCTGGAGCGCATCATTGAGCGGGAGCGGCCGGACGGACTGCTGGCCGGTCTGGGCGGCCAGACCGCGCTGACCCTGGCCATGCAGCTGAGCCGCAGCGGCGTGCTGAGCCGCTTCGGTGTGCGCCTGCTGGGCTCTCCCATCGAAGCCATCGAACGGGCCGAGGACCGCGAGCAGTTCCGGGATACCATGCAGAAAATCGGCCAGCCCTGTGTTCCCTCCGAAATCGCCGAGTCCCTGGAGGACGCCCTGCGCGCCGCGGAGGACATCGGGTATCCGGTCATCGTTCGCCCGGCCTACACGCTGGGCGGCACCGGCGGCGGCATCGCCGAGGATGAGCCTGCCCTGCGGCAGATTGCGCAGTCCGGTCTGGACGCCTCCCCCATTCATCAGATTCTGGTGGAAAAATGCATCTCCGGCTGGAAGGAAATTGAATTTGAAACCATGCGCGACGCCCTGGGCAATGTCATCGCCGTCTGCTCCATGGAAAATGTGGATCCCGTCGGCATTCACACCGGCGACAGCGTGGTCGTGGCGCCGGCGCTGACCCTCTCGGACAAGGAGTATCAGATGCTGCGCACCGCCTCCCTGGAGATGATCTCCGCCATCGGGATCGTGGGCGGCTGCAACTGCCAGTTCGCCCTGAATCCGGATTCCTTTGAGTATGCGGTTATCGAGGTCAATCCCCGCGTCAGCCGCTCCTCCGCCCTGGCCAGCAAGGCCACCGGATATCCGATTGCCAAAATCACGACCCGCATCGCCCTGGGCTATTCCCTGGATGAAATTCCCAACGATATCACCCGGAAAACCTGCGCCTGCTTCGAGCCCGCGCTGGACTATGTCGTGGTGAAGTTCCCCAAATGGCCCTTTGACAAGTTTCACGGCTCCAGCCGCCGCCTCGGCACCCAGATGAAGGCCACCGGCGAGGTCATGGCCATCGGCCAGCGCTTCGAGGAAGCCCTGATGAAGGCGGTTCGCGGCGCGGAGATTTCTCTGGATACGCTGGACGCCGCTCCCGTTTCCGACGAGGATCTCCGCACGCGCCT
>CAMNCR010000149.1 GCA_946534455.1 uncultured Clostridia bacterium
CCCTGCCATGCTCCGTTTCCTCAGCCCTGCCCATGCTCCGGCTTTCCCTGCGGAGCAAAGACAGCCTGCATATTCCGGCTCCACATCCGGATCGCCAGCGGAATGCACAGCGCCTCCGCGATCACAAAAGCCGACCACACCCAGTCCAGGCTGCCCAGGAGCGTCAGCCCCAGCGCCAGCAGCACCGGCAGAACAGCCTGCCTGAGCATGGTCAGCACCATGCTGGGTCTGGCCAGCGACAGCCCCTGCAGGGAAGAAGCCACCACCAGATTGGGGATGGAGATCAGCCAGGCCAGCGCCATCCATCGCACGGCGGGCGCTCCGATCCCCATCATCACCCCGGAGGCGTTAAACAGCTGCATGACCCATCCCGGCGCGATCTCCAGCAGCAGCAGGAACGGGATAAAGAACAGGAGGGAATCCACCAGCGCCCATCGGAACGCCTGCCGAATCCGCTCCGGCTTCCAGGCGCCGTAATTGTAGGCCACAATGGGAATCAGGCCGTTATCCACGCCATGGACGCCGACGGTGCACAGTCCCTGCATCCGGTTGCACACGCCGAAAACCGCCACCGCCGTGGAGGAGAAGGCCAGCAGGATGGTATTCATGACAATGCTCACGAAGCTGGTCAGCACCTGCACCAGCGTGGAGGGCACGCCGACCCGAAGGATCGTTCTGACGCTGCTCCAGTCCGGCCGGAGGGTGAAGGCGAAGGTGATCTCCCGGTTCCATCTGCGGTTGATCAGAATGCCCGCCAGCAGGCCCATGAACTGTCCGATCACCGTGGCGATGGCCGCGCCCTTCGTCCCCATGCCGAGGGCAAAGATGAACACAGGATCCAGAATGAGGTTGGTCAGGGAGGCCGCGGACAGCGTGAACAGGAAAAGATGGCTCTTCCCGCTGGCAATCACAAAGCGGTCAAACACCCACTGCCCCATCTGGCCCAGGGAAAACAGCATGCAGATGGACAGGTAGTCCCGCCCGTAGGCCGCGATCGTTTCATTGCCGCCGCTCTGCCAGTCAAAATACCAGCGAACCCCCAGCAGGCAGGCCGCGGAAATCAGGAGCCACGCACAGCAGGCGATGAAGATCGCCGCGCTGGCCGTCTTTTTCACCTGGTCCGGCCGTTTTTCGCCCAGCGCCTTCGAAATCGCGGCGTTCAGCCCCACGGCATTGCCCAGTCCCAGCGCGGAAACGAGCACCTGCACCGGCGCGGCCAGGGAAAGCGCCGTCAGCGCGTCCTCCGCCACCCGGGAAACAAACACCGAGTCCACAAAATTGTACAGCGAGTTGATCAGCAGGCTCAGCATCAGCGGGATGCCGGTGGTCAGAATCAGCCGGCTGATCTTTTCGGTTCCCATTCTGTTTTCCATTGCGTCCGCTCCTCCCCCTCCGGGTTTCTCAGATCACGCTGTTCTCCGCCCATTTTCCGCTCCGGAAGCGGACAAGATCCAGCGCCGCCTTGATGCACCAGTCCAGCACCATGGCCAGCGCAATGCCGATGACGCCCATTCCCAGCCACTTGGCCAGCAGGAAGGACAGCAGGGTCCGGCAGACCACCGTGGCAAAGATGGAGGCCCACATGGTGAATTTCACGTCTCCCGCCGCCCGGAGTCCGGAGGACAGCGGTCCGGAGAAGGGCTGCACCAGGGCCGAAAACAGATTGTGAATCGCGACAATGATGAGAATCAGCCGCTTGGTCTCCGCGGTCAGATCATACAGGGGCAGCAGCAGCGGGGTCAGCGCCATGACCACCACGTTCCACAGAATCGCCAGGAGCAGCGACAGCCGGGTCAGCTTCCGCATATACCAGTCCGCGGCTTCCCGATCTCCGGCCCCCATGCACTGACCGATGACGGTAATGAACACCGTGCCCATGGAGGTGCCCATGCAGGCCGCCAGCGACCAGAAGGTCTGCCCGGTGGTGTTGGCCGCGATCTGCGAGGTGCCGAAGGTGGCCACCAGCATACCCAGCACCACCTTGGCCGCCTGGAAAAGGGTGTTCTCCACGGAATTGGGAATGGCAATCCCCAGAATGCGCCTGGCCATGGGCACATTCAGGCGGAACACGTGCCTCCCCCGGACCCGGAGCTGCTCCGCCCGCCGGCTTCCGGTGCACAGCCAGGTCATGACGGCGGCGGCGATATACCAGGAAATCGTCGTGGGCCAGGCCACGCCGGCCGCGCCGGCCTTCAGGACAAAGATGCCGATGGCATTGCCGGCCACGTTGATCAGATTGGCCAGCAGGGACACCCACATGGTGATCTTCGTCTGGCCGAGGGAGCGGTAGATGGCCGCTCCGGCGTTGTATACCGCGTTGGCCGGGAAGGACAGCGCCACGATCCACATGTAGGTTTTGCAGGCCTCCAGGGTCGCCGGCTCCGTTTCCGGATACATGGCCTGCAGAAGCGCGGAGCCGAAGACCAGCATCAGCGCCATGCAGACCAGGGACAGGAGCCCCGCGATATGGAAGATCTGGGACGCGGCCAGCTCCGCGTTCTCCCGGCTTTTGCTGCCGATGTACTGGGACACCACGACCGCTCCGCCGGCGGAAACGGCGGTAAACAGATAGATAAAGATGGTGTACACCATCGTATCCAGCCCTACCCCCGCCACCACGGCCTCTCCGGCGTAGCTGACCATCATCGTGTCCGCCAGGCCCACGACCATCTGGAGCACCTGCTCGACCACCAGTGGAATGATCATGGCCTTCAGCAGGGCATTGGAAAAGGGCTGCCGCGTCACCGGCAGGGCTTTTTTCGGTTCAATCCAGCGGTTGATTGCTTCCATTCTGTCACCGTCTTCCTTTCGGGAGCGTTCTTCGCATCCCGCATTCAGTATATCATCCGGAGCCGCTTTCATCCAGCCGCTCCCCGTTCCTCTTTTTTCCCTTTCCGGCTCTTGCATCCGCCGAGGAAAAAGGATAAACTGAAGCAGACCGACAGAAAGGAGCATAGCCATGGGCATTCAGTTTACCTGCAACCGCACCGCCGCCGTCGTCCGCACGGACGCCGGCTCCGTCCGGGGATATACCTATAACGGCCTCCAGATCTTCAAGGGTATCCCCTATGCCAGAGCCAGAAGATTTCACGCGCCCGAACCCGTCGCCCCCTGGGAGGGCGTGATGGACGCCACCAGCTACGGCTACGTCTGCCCGCTGCTGAGCAGCGACCGGCCCAACGGGGAGCTGTATGTCCCGCACCGGTACTGGCCCATGGATGAGGACTGCCTGAATCTGAACCTGTGGACCCCCGGTCTGGATGATCATGCCCGCCCGGTGCTGGTCTGGCTCCACGGCGGCGGCTATGAAGCCGGATCCGCCATCGAGCAGGTGGCCTATGACGGCGCCAATATGGCCCGCCTGGGGGACGCGGTAGTCATCTCCATCAATCACCGGCTGAACATCCTGGGGTATTTTGATCTTTCGGATTTCGGAGAGGAATACGCCAATTCCGGCAACGCCGGCACGGACGACATCGTCGCCGCGCTGAAATGGATTCAGGCCAACGTGGCCCGCTTCGGGGGCGATCCCGCCAGGGTGACGGTTTTCGGTCAGTCCGGCGGCGGCGGGAAGGTCACCACCCTGCTGCAGACCCCCGCGGCGGACGGGCTGTTTGCCCGGGGCATCAACATGAGCGGCGTCATCGGCCTCCTGGGAGATGAAAAGGGCTCCGGCCGGGAGATGGCCGAAGCCCTGATGGCGGAGCTGGGGCTGCGCTCCGTCCGGGAGCTGGAAACCGTGGACTACCGGCTGCTTGCCCGGGCCTATCTCAAGCTCAGGCCCGCCTTCCGGCAGGCCGGGAAATATGTGGGCGGCAAGCCGCATCCCAATGCCTTCTACCTGGGCGACCCGTGCTCCGTCGGCTTCCGGGAGGAGACCCGGCAGATTCCGCTGCTGGTCGGCAGCGTATTCGGTGAATTCCTGTCCTTCTCCCCCTCCCCCTATGACCGGGCCGCCATGACGCCCGCGGAGCAGGAGGCAGCGGTGCGCGAGGTGCTCGGCGAGGAGGGGGCGCAGGCGCTTCTGCCCCTGTTCCGGAAGGCCTATCCGGAGCGGAACGTGATCGATCTGCTGCGGCTGGACTTCATCTTCCGCGCGCCGGAAATCGAGTATATCGCCCGGCGCTCGGCCATGAACCGCTGTACCTTCTCCTATCTGTTCAACATGGATCAGTATCTGTACGGCGGCAGCACCCCCTGGCACTGCTGCGACATCCCCTATGTGTTCCACAACATGGACCTGGTGGAGCATACCCACCGTCCGGATGGGAACAACGCGCTGGCTGAGCGCATTCAGGAGCAGGTGTTCTCCAGCGTCATGGCCTTTGCCCGCTCCGGAAACCCCGAAACCGATCTGCTTCCCGCCTGGCCCGCCTGCCGGCCCGAATGCGAGGCCACCATGGTCATCGGAGAGCACTGCGAAATCCGGGAGGACTTCGATCACCGGCTGATTTCCGCCGCGCTCAGGTTTCTGGCGCCGGCGCTTGCCAGGCAGCAGGCCCGGGAAGGCGCCAGCATTCAGCATTGACCCTGCCCGCCAGCAGGCCCGCCATATTGTCTCCCAGAATCCTCCGGACTTCCGCTTCCTGCAGCGGAAGTCCTTTGATTTTCCGGATTTCCTCCTCCGGGTCCGCCCACGGGCTGTCGGTCCCGAAGAGCACGCGATCCGCGCCGAAGCGGGCAATCAGCTCGCAGAAGGCCTCCGCCCGCAGCAGGCGCAGATCCTCCGCCCGCCAGGCATGTCCGTCCGGCGCGGGCGTCATGGTGCCCAGCGCGAAGGCGGTATCCAGATAGCAGCCGGTATCCGGCAGCAGCTCCAGGACCTCCTCCCAGCAGCCCCATCCGCCCATGTGCCCCGCGATCAGCTTCATCGGCCCCACCGCGTCCAGCGCGCGGCGCACCCGGATCGGCAGTGCTTCCTCCGCCCCGGGCAGTCCCACGTCCCTTCCGCTGTGAATCAGCACCATCAGATCCAGCTCCCGGCACTTTCGCAGAACCGCGATGCTCCGGGGATCGTCCAGGTCCACGCCCGTATAGGGCGGATGGAGCTTAATGCCCGGCACCCCGGCCATTTTAAGCCGCTCCAGCTCCCGCTCCCAGTCCCGGCAGGCCGGGTGCATGGCGCCGAAGGAGCGCACCCGGCTTCCGGCGTCCCGGCCGTTGATCTCCAGCACAAAGTCGTTCAGATGAGACACCTTCTCGGGGTTGGTCGCCACGGGCTGCGCGATGGCCAGATCCACCCCGGCCCGCGCCTCGCAGGCGCACAGGCCCGCCTCCGTCCCGTCCGAATAGAGCGCCGTATGGCTGTTGCCCTGCATTTTCCGCAGAGCCGCCTCCGCGATTTTTGCAGGAAACAGATGGGTGTGAACGTCAATGATCACGGTTTCGTTCCTCCGCCGCAGAATCAGCGGCATGCTCCGGAGTCTTCCGCCTTCGGCCTTCTCCGGGGTGCCGCTCCGGCCTATTATACGCAAAGCCGTCCCTTTTTGCACCCTCAAAATCCGGCAAAACATGCTCATTGTCTTCCCTCCGCCCTCTGTGATAGAATGGCTCCAGAGAAAAAAGGAGGCAACCGCATATGAAACAGCAGCCGCTTGATATTTCCGTTTCCTTCGATCCCTATGCCGGAGAGCCGGACCGGGACGGCGTGCAGGGCGCGGAGATCCTGCCCGACGGCAGGGTTCATTTCCGGATCATCGCCCGGGATGCCCGGGAGGTCCTGATCGATCAGTTCGGAAAAACCTATCCCCTTTCCCCGGCGGAAGACGGGGCCTGGGAGGGCACCTTTGACCTGGGGCAGGGGTTTCTGTACTTCTTTCTGAAGATCGACGGCGCGGATGTGCTCTGTCCCTATCTGCCCATCGGCTACGGCTGCTGCCGGCCGATGAACTTCGTGGATGTGCCCGTGGCCGACATGCAGGGCTGGGATGATCTGGAGGGAATCCCCCACGGTGCGGTCACCCGGCATTATTTCCCCTCCACCCTCACCGGAAAGCACGAAATCTGCCTGGTGTATACGCCGCCGGCCATGGATCCCGGGAAAAAGCTGCCCGTGCTGTATCTGCAGCACGGCTATGGCGAAAACGAAACGGGATGGGTCTATCAGGGGCATGTGGGCCGCATTGCCGATCAGCTGCTGGCCCAGGGCCGGATGAAGGAAATGATCATCGTCATGGGAAACGGCATGATGGGCGACCGGTCCCTCTATCCCCGGGTGCTGGTGACGGATCTGATTCCCTTCATCGAAAAACGGTATCCCGTGCTCACGGACAAGTGGAGCCGGGCCATGGCAGGGCTCAGCATGGGCAGCTATCAGACCAGCATCACCACCCTGAGCCATCCGGAGCTGTTCGGATATGCCGGGCTGTTCAGCGGCTTCCTGCGCGCTCCGTGGCCCACGGAGACCCCGGAGCCTCATCTGGCGATTCTCGACACGCCGGAGGCCTTCCATCAGGCCTATCGCCTGTTCTATCGCGCCATGGGCACGGAGGATCAGTTCTGGGACCGGTTCGAGGCGGATGACCGCTTCCTGGAGGGCAAGGGACTGGACATCCAGCGGGAAACCTTCCCCGGCGGCCACGACTGGACCGTATGGCGGCGGTGCATCCGCTCCTTCCTGCCCCGGCTCTTCCGCTAAAACGCAGACAAGCAAATCCCCTGCGGCAGCTGCCGCAGGGGATTTGCTGTCGGGGCTCCGCCCCGCCTGCACGGCCTTTATCCGTGATGGGTGATTCCCTTCCAGAATTTTTTCACGCGCCCCGGCAGGGTCTGTTCCCTGCGGAGCGCCAGCACCGCATCCAGCGCCTCCTCCCGGATCGCATAATTGTCCGGATCCCGCCGGATCGCCTCCCGGAAGGACTGGTGCGCCGATTCATATTCCTCCATGGCCATCAGGACCCTGCCCTGCAGATCGTACCAGGCCGCGCTTCTCTCCTCCGTCCGCAGCAGCTGGCGCAGTGCCCCTGCCGCGTTGCCCCGCTCCAGGAGCTTCTGCGCCGAGAGGATGGCTTCCCCGCAGGTGGTCTCCCGCTTCGGAGGAGAAACCCGCCTGGGCCTGGCCAGGCGCAGGGCTTCTTCATATGCCAGATTCAGACGGACCATCCGCTCCTGCGCCAGCTGCTTCGCCTCCGGATCCTGCACGGTATCCGGATGGCACTGCTTCACCAGCCTGCGATAGGTCCGGCGGATTTCATCCGCGTCCGCCCAGGGCTGAAGCCCCAGGGTTTCAAAGGGATTGCTCATGGGTGCTCCTTCCCTCAGTCTACCGGTTCCCGGCTGATCACCGCGCCCAGGGAGCGGAGCTTGTCCTCAATATGTTCATATCCCCGGTCGATGTAGCCGGGCTCATAGATTTCCGTCACGCCCCGGGCCATGAGGCCGGCAATGATCAGCGCCGCGCCCGCCCGCAGATCCGTCGCGGTCATCGGCGCGCCGTAGAGCTCGGACACGCCCTCAATGATCGCGGTCCGGTCCATCACCCGGACGTGCGCGCCCATGCGGCGAATCTCGTCCAGATGGCGGAAGCGCTGCTCAAAGATCGTTTCGGTCACGATGCTGGTTCCCCGGGCGGTGGTCAGCAGCGCGCTCATGGGCTGCTGCAGATCCGTGGGGAAGCCGGGATAGACCTGGGTTTTCACGTTGATGGCCCGCCGGGGACCCACCACATGCACCCGGATGGCGTCATCGTAGTCCGTGACCTTGACGCCCATTTCCAGCAGCTTGGCGCTGAGGGCGTCCATGTGCGTGGGAATGCATCCGTTGATGATAATATCCCCGCCGGTGGCGGCGGCCGCGATCATCAGGGTGCCGGTCTCAATCTGATCCGGAATGACGGCATAGGTCGTCCCATGCAGATGCTGCACGCCGCGGATGCGGATGATGTCCGTTCCGGCGCCCTTGATCCGCGCGCCCATGCTGTTCAGGAAGTTGGCCAGGTCCACGATGTGCGGCTCCTTCGCCGCGTTGTAGATCACCGTGCTGCCCTTGGCCCGGGTGGCGGCCAGCATGACATTCACCGTGGCGCCCACGGTGACCATGTCAAAGAACACGTCCCCGCCCGTCAGCTGGCTGCAGCTGGCGGTCAGCACGCCGCCGATTTCCCCGGCTTCCGCTCCGATGGCCTGAAAGCCCTTGAGATGCTGATCCACGGGCCGGGAGCCAATCTCGCACCCGCCCGGCGTGGGCACCCTGGCCGAGCCGCACCGGCCCAGCAGCGCCCCCAGCAGATAGTAGCTGGCCCGCAGGCGCTGGGCATTGCGGTAGGAAACGGCGTTGCCCTCCGCGGGGCGCGGATCCACGCGCATCATTTTTCCGGGCTCATAATCCACCTTCGCGCCCAGGTCCCGCAGAATGTCCGCCAGGGCATGCACATCCTCAATGTCCGGCAGATTTTCGATCGTGCAGGGCTCGTCGCACAGCAGCGTCGCCGGAATGACAGCGACAGCCGTATTCTTTCCCCCGCTGACGCGGACCTGCCCCTCCAGCGAATGACCTCCGGTAACCAGCATCCTTTCCGCTGACGCCAAACCCGTACACCTCCCGTACCGTATCGGTAACCTTTATTATACACTTTTCCGGGATGCATGACAAGGCGCGTGTCGGGTGAGGCCTGGGGCGTCATGGGAACGGGGCTCCGGGCCTCATTCGCGATGAAGCCCGGAGATCCTGCAGGGCTTCCCTGCTTCCCGCAGCCGGCACGATCGGACAGCTGTGCAAGGGACATGAAATCCAGCATGGAAACCGGGGCTTCCCGTCAGCCGATCCAGAGCATTCCGCAGCAGAGCAGCGTCGGGATTTCGCAGCTGATTTCCAGGCCGTATGGATGGAGAGAGGGGGTACAGGGCAACGGCTCCGGTCTGCCGAAGTTCAGATCGGGGGAAGCATACCAGACAGCGGCAGGCTCCTGATCGACCAGGATATGAAGAACGATGTGATGCTGCGGCACCGGCCTGTCTTTTCCCCGATTCCAGCATGCATCCTGAATCCCGCAAAGGTTCACCAGGGAGATCAGCTTCCGGGTCCTGCTTTCACGGATCAGGATCCAGATTCTGTCCGGATCTCCATCCACGGAGCAGGGAACATCCGCACGGTATTCCAGGTTGTCGCCCCCGAAATGGGTATAGGTGACGTCCTGCAGAGATCGGTCATACAGAAGGTCGCCATACCGGACAAAAAAGTCCTCATAGCTGCGGATCCGAAGCGCCTGGTCCTGTGTCAGCCTCGTATAGTCCGCATAATATCCCTGGGTCACCGCCGCATTGTCCTCGCCGATGAACAGCTGTGTGGCTCCCTGCATCGCGATCGCGAAGGAAAGCAGGAGCTGGCTGTTCAGCGCCCGGTCAGGCTCATCCGTGCGGAACGCTGCCGGATAGGCCGCCAGCACCACCGGATGATTTCCCGCTTTCTGCACAGCCGCCCGCAGATGGCGGTAGCGGTCCATCGGCGGCCACAGCTCCATGTATACCGCATCCTGAGGACAGTCCCCTGTCTGCTCGACAGGCCAGGTACCCACATTATTAAAGATCAGATGCGGCTGAACGCCGTTTCTCTTCATGGCAGCGTCCGTATCGCGAATCAGTGCGGGAAAACCGTCCTTCAGAAAGCGCTTTTCTCCATCCTCCGTAAAAGCCGTCTTCGGCTCTCCGTAGGTATCCATATGAATCCCGTCGAATCCGACTTCCGTCACGGCCTTCAGATATTCATGGATCAGGTGATCCCTCCATGGGCTTTCAATATCCATATAGTAAAAGGTATTGATAAAGATCAGCGGCTGACCTCCGGCTCCATACAGACCCCAGGACGGGTGGACTTCCCGGAATTCACGGCTGGCAGCATAAACCGCACCGTAAGCCATGGCAGCCATTCCGCGCCGGTGGCATTCATCAATCCTTTGCCGGATGACCGGCAGCGAATTCTGTTTGCCCATCATGTCCTGATATTCATCCTCCGGGGCCACCAGACTGTCATGTCTCCAGCTCCAGTCATAAAACTGGACATGCGTGATATGGTATCTGGCAAGCGCAGCCACCGCGTTTGATTCGCTTTCCCCGAAATCACAGAGGAATCCGTAACGAACCGTGCTCCCGCCTACATTGACGGCCGTGCTCAGCTCCGTCAGGGGCCTGCCATGCCGATATAACCGGACTTCAACCCCATAGCCTCCGGCCTTCAGGGGCGGAAGGAGCATTTCCTGCTCAGGCCCACAGACAGGGAGGGTGCCGGATCGGATGGCTTTTTCCAGATGCGTGATCCGCCAGTCCGCGCGATCCGCATTTACCTCCTGCTGTAACAGCAGTCTGACCGGTTCGTTTTCTTCATATCTGCCCTGACAGGTGGACAGCTCATTCATCCTTTGACCGCTCCTTCCGTCAGACCCTCGATAAACTGTCGCTGGAAGACGAGAAATATCATCACCACAGGAATCATCGCGATCACGGCCGTCGCAGCCATCAGATGCCATTTCGCGCCGCCAAACTGCTGAAAAAACACGCTCAGCGCCTGGGGGATGTTCTGCTTTTCCCGGCTCTGCAGGAAAAAGACAGCCTGCGCATAGTTATTCCAGACCCCAAAGCCATTCAGGATGACAAAGCTGGCTGTAGCGGGTCTGAGGATCGGGAAAACGATGCGCCAGAAGGCATGAAAGCCTGTGCAGCCGTCTACCTCAGCCGCTTCATCCAGCTCCCGCGGAAGGGCCCGGACAAAGGTTGTATAGATGAATACCGCTGACGGCATCGCAAGCGCAGAGCAGACCAGAATCATTCCCCACAGGGTATTGACCGCTCTGATTTTCCGCATCAGCGTATACAGGGGCACCGTATTAATGATTCCCGGAATCATCATGCAGCCGATCAGCAGGGAAAAAACAAATTGATTGTAGGCCGTGTTGTGCCGGGCGATCGCATATCCGGCCATTCCGCCCAGAACGATCGTCAGGCTCAGGGTTCCGACGGTGATGATGCCTGAGTTGATCATGGCCAGACCAATCCGGCTCTTCTCCCAGGCCGTCACATAGTTCCCCCAGTCAAAGGACGGAATGAAGAGATTGCCCTCATAGTAAATCCGGGAGGGAGCATTGAGGGAGAGAACCAGCAGGATATAGAAGGGGATGATGCACATCAGGCAGATCAGGATGACGATCATCACCCTGAAGGTTCGGAAGGCCCTGCTTTCCCGTCTCATCATGCATCACCCTTTTCTCTGGTCAGATACAGTGAAATCAGGACAGGAATCAGGATAATCAGGAACAGGATCATGGCGACGGCGGTGGAATATCCGGTGCGGCTTCCATAGCACATTCGCATGATATAGATGCTCAGGCTTTCCGTAGCGTAGCCCGGTCCGCCCTCCGTGAGGGACATGATCACATCGAAGACGGAAAGAGAACCGATAATGTTCGTCACCACATTGATGCGGATTGCAGGCATCAGAAGCGGCAGAGTGACGCCCGCAAACCGCTGCCATGAGCCGGCTCCGTCCACGATGGCCGCCTCCCGGATGTCCGGAGAGATGTTCTTCAGCCCGGCCAGATAGATGATCATCGTCATTCCGGCATATTGCCAGACATTGACAAAGATCAGCACAGCCATCGTCGTGGGATAATGATTCATCCATTTCCCCAGGAAAAACACCGTTCCCAGCTGCTCGGCGGCATGGTAAAGGAACCCGCGCCCCGGCTGCAGAAGGAAATACCAGACGTAGCCCATAATCAGCGGACTGATGATGGCGGGCAGATAGATGATCACCCGTGCAGCGCCCCGGCCCCTGAAGGGCTGTTCCATCACCAGCGCATAGGCTAATCCAACCAGGTTCAGAAAGACAGCGCTCCCCGCTGCAAAAATCAGTGTGGTACGGATGTCGCCCATCGCCCGCGCGTCCTGAAAGAACCTCGCGAAGTTCCTGAGGCCGACAAAGCTGGCAGTGCCCATGCCGTCCCAGTCTGTCAGGCTCATTCCGATTCCCCTGAGAAGCGGATAGACAAAGAAGATCCCGTATAGCAGCAATGCAGGAAAGGACATGAACTGTGTCCAGTTGATCCTTCTGATCCTCATGCTTTCGCCTCCTGCCTGTCTGCTGTCCCCGGAATGGGAAAGGGCGTCTGCCTGAGACGCCCTTTCCGTCAGATGACTGATGAATCAAAACCCTTCGTTCCAGGCTTTTTCATACGCTTCGGCAAAGCCCTGGGCATCATAGGTGCCGGCCAGCAGATCCTGCAGCATCCGTCCGGCATCATCGCCGCTGAAGCCCGCCGGCTTCTCATTGGTGAATCCGATGTTCACAGCGCTGTTCAGCACCGCCGTGACATCCCGGACGAATCCTTCGGGAGCCCATGCGGCTTCAACATCCCTGAAGGCACTCGGAGAGCCCAGGGACTCGCTGTACTTCTTCTGGTTCTCCGCGCTGAACAGGAAGGTCAGGAACGCCTTGGCGGCATCGACATTCCCGGTGGTGGCGGAGATGGAATAGCCGCTGTCCTCCGCGCACAGGACGACGGGCTGGCTGTCCGGCATATAGGCCGG
>CAMNCR010000150.1 GCA_946534455.1 uncultured Clostridia bacterium
CAGCTACAAAAAACAGAAAGGAGAAACCTCCTGTTTCGGACTATTCCCGGAGGATCGTGCTACCGGATCGGCGGGTTCAACTCCCGCCCAGCTCACCAGCCGGCCTGGACAACCGGCAGTTTTCCCCTTTTCTTCAATAAGTGCCCGCGGAGGGACGGCCTCCGGGATCCGGGGATGGGTTCCCGGTATCCGGGCTTGTAATGGGTATTAACATATCGCGCACGGACGCGGCGCGGAACCAGACGGGGCAAGGGTCCAAGCGTTGGCAACATCATCAGAAAAATGATGACGGTGATCAATGTGAAGGGGGCCTGGGGGAAACAGGGAGAAACAGCAGAACGGAGAGAGACCGATAGATTCCCTGTTGCCCCCAGCTCAGAGGAGACTGCAGAAAGGAGGGACCTGCATGGCGTGGGAATACGCGGACCTGTTTGATGCGGAGATGGAACCGGCTGACATAGAGGGGCAGGTTTCCTTCTGGCAGGATGAGGCCAGCACTCTCCATGTCGGTCAGATGGGATACCGACGGAGGATCACAAAGGCGGGACCCAGGCTGGAGGCGGAAATCTATCCGGCCTTCGGAAAAGAGGAACGGGGGCGGCTGCGGGAAGCAAAACGGAATCAGACGCCCATGAAGCAGCAGCGTCTGAACGAACAGCGGGCAAAGCATCAGCTGATCCTCCTGATCGAGACGAACTTCTCGAAGGATGACTATCACCTGACCCTGACCTATGGCGGCGCAACGCCGGATCTGGCCAGATGCAAAAAGGACGTCAAGAATTTCTTTGACCGGGTGAAGCGAAAGAGAGAGAAGCGTGGCCTGGGTGAGCTGAAATATATATACGCTATTGGCCACGATTCAGGGGCACGGCTGCATGTGCATGTGATCATCAACGGCGGGATAGAGCCGAAGGAGTTGCAGGAGATCTGGGGCAAGGGCCGAACGCGGGCGGACGCGCTGCAGCCGAACGAGTACGGACTGCAGGGCCTGGCCAATTACCTTTTCCGGCAAAACGCCGGGAAGAAATCGGCGGGGCAGCTTCCAGGGAAGAAGACATGGATTCCGAGCCAGAACCTGAAAAGGCCGAAGACGAGGAGACGGGACTGCAAGTGTTCCAATGCCAGGGTGCGCAGGATCGCCGGGGACATCCAGAACGAGGCCAAGGAAATCATGGAGCGGCTGTATCCGGGTTATACCTTTGTTGAGTGCAAGGTCACGCACAGCGACATTGTGGACGGTGTTTATATCCGGTGCCTGATGAGAAGATGGGAGGGATGACGGAATGGTGGACTTCGGAAGGCTGCGGCAGCTGATCAGATTGGAGGAGCGTCTGAGCTGGGCGATAGAGCGCGAAGAGGCAAAGGCAACGAAACGGACGTCAACAATCGGCGGGATCGGCGGCGGAGGCGGCCGGGGCAACAGGTCCAGAGTTGAAGAAGGCGCCATTGAGCTTGCCATACTCAGAGATGAGCATCACCAGATCGAAACGGAGCTGGAGGAACAGCGCAGGGAACTGAAGCCACAGCTGAGAGCGTTGAGCGAGGTGGGAAAAACATTCATGACCATGCGCTATATCAAGGGCTTGGACTGTAAAAAGATCGCTATCGCAATGAACTATTCAGAGACGCATGTGTTTCATGTCGTGAAGGAAAGCGAGCAGAAAATCAACAGCCGGCAGGCGCAAAAAGAAGGCAGAAAAAGGCAGTAATTTTGTGATAAAATGTTACTGTGGAGCTGCAGGGAGAAGCAGAGATGAACAAGGATCCGGTCGTGGAACAGTTTTACACGTCATGGCGTTGGAGACAGTGCAGGACGGCCTTCGCGAAATCAAAGGGGAATCTGTGTGAGCGTTGCCTTTCCCGCGGAATCATTCAGCCGGGGTCGAAGGATCAGCCGTTGGAAACGCATCACAGGATCCCACTGACGGCGGACAATGTGAAGGATCCGGCGGTGAGTCTGAACTGGGCAAACCTTGAATTGCTGTGCAAGAAGTGCCACGACGAAGAAAGACCGAAGGCGGAGAAACGCTGGCGGGTGGATGACGCCGGGCACGTGACACCCAGATAGCCCCCCCTGGTCAAAGCCGAGCGCCGAGGCCGGCACAGGGCCTGGGTGGAGGTAGAAAAAGCGCGCCGGTGGCGCAGGGGCCGCGCGGTCGCGGGCGCGCGGCATGATGAAAGGACGGGTCCGGAACTGTACGAAATTGTACGAAAAATCGCTGCTAAAATGCAGCATTTTTTATACTTTTTCGGCGATTTGTACGAAGGAGGCCGAATATGAGCGAAGCCGAGAACCTTCTCAGTGAGAAGCAGAAACCGGCTCCGAAGAAGCGGGCGAAAGCGAAGAAACCGAACGAGAAACTGACGCCGGCGTCGCTGTACAAAAAGATGCTGGCCTTCGGGAAGATCTACCAGGTCGAGCATGAACAGGATTTCCTGGAAGCTGCACGGATTTATTCCGAAGAGGCAGGGCTGATCGATCAGATGCGGGACAGGATCGAAGAGGACGGTCTGACCGTGGAGAAGACGTACAAAACCGGCAGCACGGAGGTCGCTCATCCTCTCCTTTCAGAGCTGCCGCGGCATGTGGAGAGCGCGAACAAATGCCTGGCCACCATCGGGAACATGATCGCGGAGCGAGGCTCAAGGGTCGAAAAAGCAAAGCGGGATCTAGATGCTTTCCGGCTGCACTGAGGAAAAGGCCAAAACGATGACAAAAGCCGTAATCAGGACGGTCGCGGATATGACCGCCGAAAGCGCCATCCTTGGATACTGGAACGAGATCAACAGCGGCGGGGTTAACGTTGGAAAGTGGATCCGGCTGCTGTATGAAGTCATCCTGCAGGGCCTGGAGGAAAAGCGATGGTTTTACGACAGGCACCTGGCGGAGAACGCGGTGCGGTTCATCGAGCGGTACTGCCATCACTACAAGGGAAAGCTGGCGCCGCAGCGGATCCGGCTGAGCCTATGGGAACGGGCGGCCATCGAGCTGATTTTCGGGATCGTAGACGGAGACGGGAAAAGACAGTTCACGGAAGTGTTCTGGCTGATCGGACGGAAGATGGGAAAGACGCTGCTGGCCGCCGCGATCGCGTGCTACATGGCATATGCGGCAGGAGAGTTCGGCAGCGAGGTCTATTTTCTGGCGCCGAAGCTAGACCAGAGCGACCTTTGTTATTCCGCGCTGGAATTCGACGTCCACGCAGAGCCGGAACTGGACGCCATTACAAAAAGCACGAAATATCGCGGGCTGATGATCCAGGAAACGAACACGATGATCAGGAAGCTGGCATTCACGAGCAAAAAGAGCGACGGATACAACCCGATGTTCTATTGTGCGGACGAGGTGGCAGCGTGGCCGGGAGTGGCGGGCCTGCGGCAGTGGGAAGTCATGGTTTCCGGTACCGGTGCACGGGAGGAGCCGCTGGGCATGGGGATCTCCTCAGGCGGATATGAGAACGACGGTCTTTTCGATGAGCTGATGAAGCGCGGAACCGGATTCCTGATGGGGAACTCAGGGGAGCAGCACATTCTGCCGCTGCTCTACATGATCGACGATATCGAAAAGTGGGACGACCTGGAAGAACTCGAAAAAAGCCTGCCGGGCATGGGCGAGAGCGTGACCAGGAAGTTCATCCAGGATCAGATCACGATCGCCCATGAGAGCATCAGCAAAGAGATCGAGTTTAAGACGAAATACTGCAACCTGAAGCAGAATCTGTCCACGGCATGGCTGCGGGCGGAGGACATCAACAAGGCATTCGGATGGCGGAAGCCGATGGAGGAGCTGAAGGGGAAATATGTCGTCGGCGGAATCGACCTTTCCCAGGTGATCGACCTGACCGCTGCCGGGTTTATCTGCGAGATCGACGGGATCCTGTGGACGAAGGCGCATTTCTGGCTGCCGAAGAACCGGCTGGAGGCGGCCATGAAGCGGGACGGGGTGCCGTATGATATCTATATCCGAAAGGGATTCCTGAGCCTCAGCGGAGAGGAACATGTGGACTATACGGACGTGCTGTGCTGGTTCATGGAACTGGTGAAGAAATACAAGATTTTCCCGCTGATGGTCGGGTACGACAGATGGTCGGCCATGGAACTGATCCAGGCAATGACTGCGAAGCATTTCAAGTGTGACAGCGTAACGCAGGGGTTCAACCTTTCCAACGTGGCGGACACATTTGAGAGTCTGCTGCGGGAGGGAAAGATCCGGGACATGGACGACAACGACCTGCTGAAAATACACATGGCAGATGCCGCCATGAAAATGGAATCCGCGGCGGAGAAGGCGCATCCGCGGAAGATGCTGGTCAAGATCAGCAGCAAGGCCCACGTGGACGGGACGGTGATGCTGCTGGACGCGATGGCCATGCGGGTGTTCAAGTGGGACGAGCTGGGAAGCAGACTGAAAAACGAGAGGCGGAGCCGGAGAACAGCGGAAGAGAAGGCGCCGGAGGAGTGATTGAAAGATGGGCATGCTTGAAAAGATCTTCGGCAGGAAGGAACAGCCGGCGGCGCTGAAAAACGCGCAGATCTTCAAAATGCTGGAGGGCTATACGCCGGTATGGACGACCTGGAACGGATCGATCTACGAGAGCGAACTGATCCGGGCGGCGCTGGACGCATGGGGACGACACGTCGGGAAACTGAAGCCGAACCTGAAGGGCAGCGCTGAAAAGGAGCTGCAGAACCGGCTGAAGGTGAAGCCGAACGCGTTCAACGAGTGGAGCCAGTTTCTGTATCAGACGGCGACAGTGCTGGGAGTGAGGAACAATGCATTTATCGTCAAAACCCGAAACGAAGACGGTTCGCCGAACGGCATTATCAACATCGTGCCGGACAGCTGGGAGCTGGTGGAATACGCAGGAGAGCCGTGGATCCGGTTTTTCCTTCCGGAAGGGAAACGGCGGGCGGAGCGACTGGTGGAAACAGGAGTCATGACGCGATTTCAGAGCAAGAGCGAGCTGTTTGGGGAAAGCAACGAGGCCATGAAACCGGTGCTGGATATGATCTCCATCGAGCGCCAGGGGATCAAAGAGGGAATCAAGAACGGAAACAGCTACCGGTTCTGGGCAAAGAGCGACAACTGGGCATCGGATGACGACCTGGGCGAAGAAATGCAGCGGTTCAACAAGTTCACATTCGGCAACCGAAAAACCGCCGGAGGCGTGCTGATCTTCCCAAACACCTACGACGATATCCACGAGATGAAGACCAGCGGGTACACCGTCGACAAGGAACAGCAGGAGATCATCAAGGCGAACGTTTACGACTATTTCGGCGTGAATGAGGATATCATCCAGAACAAAGCCTTCGGCGACGCATGGCTGGCGTTTTATGAGGGCTTCGTGGAGTGGTTCGCGATCCAGCTCGGCGAGGTGATCAGCGGGATGCTGTTCACGGACCGGGAGCGAGTGGGGTACGGGAACGAGGTGTTTTTCAGCAGCAACAGGCTGCAGTATATGTCGAACGCGGACAAGCTGAACGCGGTGAACGGTCTGAGCGACCGGGGCATGATTACACGGAATGAGGGACGCGAGATCCTGAACATGCCGCCGCTGCCGGAGCCATACGGATCGCAGATTCCGGCCAGAGGCGAATATTACGATGTGACGAACCCGCCGGCGAAAAAGACGGGAGACGGTCAGAACGGAGGGAAAGACAATGCCGGTAAAGACAAATGAGCGGGAGTACCGGGAGATCCAGCTGAGAGCGATTGAGATCCGAGAGACGCAGGACGGAAAAAAGACCGTGGAAGGGTATGCCACGACCTTCAACGAGGAATACAAGCTGTGGGGCGACGCGCAGTACCAGGTGCTTGAAATGGTGGACGGGAGAGCCTTTGACAACTGCGACATGAGCGATGTGATCATGCAGTATGACCACGAGGGCCGGGTTTTCGCAAGAACGGGCAACGGGACGCTGAAGCTGGAAGCAGACGAGCACGGTCTGAAGATCATAGCCGACCTGGGCGGGACGGAGCTGGGCCGGCAGCTGTATGAGGAAATCAAAGGCGGGTACACGAACAAAATGAGCTTCGGATTCAGGGTAAGGACCCAGGAGCGGACCGTGGAAGAGGACAAGGTTACAGGGAACGTAACCGTGCACCGGAAGATCACCGCCATCGAAAAACTATATGACGTTTCTGCCGTGTCGCTGCCTGCCAACGACGCGACTGAAATATCCGCACGGAACATCAGCGAGGGAGTCATCGCTGATGTTAAGCAGGAGCAGCTTGCCATCGAGGCACGGCGGAGGGAAAAACAAAAGATTGCCATTTTGGCAGAACTGATTTAAGGAGGATAAGAGCATGAAATTCAAGACTCTGCAGGAAATTGAAACCCGCAAGGCAGAGATTCTCCAGGAAATGGAGAAGGAAGGCGCGGACCTGGACGCCCTGAAGAAAGAAATGGACGAGCTGCGAGAGAACGCACAGCAGATCCGGGAAGCCGCCGCGAAGGCGGAGGAAACCCGCAAGGCCATCGCGAATGGCGCTGCCGGCATCACGACCGGCGAAAACCGCCAGGCGGAGCGCACCAGCCGGACCGTGGACGAGATCCGCGGCAGCCGGGAGTATGTGGAAGCGTTCGCACGCTATCTGCAGACCGAAGACGATCGCGAGTGCCGCGCGCTGCTGAGCGAGAACGCGACCAGCGGCGGCCAGGTGCCTGTTCCCACCCTGGTGGATCCAATCATCAAGACGGCATGGGAGAAGAGCGACATCCTGACCCGCGTGAACAAGACCGGATTCAAGGGCAACCTGAAGAGCGCGTTCGAGCGCGCCGCGGATCCGGCATACGAGCACAGCGAGGGCACCACAGCCATCACCGAGGAAGACCTGACGCTGGGCATCGTGGAGCTGAAGCCGAAGAACATCAAGAAGTTCATCCGCGTCAGCGACGAAGTGATCGCCACAGGCGGAGAAGCTCTTGTGGCCTACGTGTACAAGGAGCTGGCGCATCAGATCGTCCTGAAGCTGAGCAAGCTGGCAGTGCTCGATATCGCGGGCGCTTCCACGAGCCATTCCTCCAGCGCCGTCGGCATCCCGAAGATCGAGGGCTCCCCGGATCTGAGCATTGTGGTGACCGCGGAGGCAAACCTGAGCGACGAGGCGGAGAACGTGGTTGTGATCATCAACCGGCTGACTGCCGCCGCTTTCCACCAGGCGAAAGTCGCGGGGAACTTCGCCGTGGATCCGTACGACGGCCTGACCGTGCTGTACTCCAGCGCGCTGCCGGCATACTCCACCGCGGACAATAACGCGGTCTGGATGATCGTTGGCGATCTGTACGGCGAACATGTGAACTATCCGGAAGGTGAAGGCATCATCACCAAGTGGGACGACCTGAGCGAAGCGGAGGCCGACATGGTCAAGGTTCACGGCCGGCAGTACGCCGCGCACGGCGTGGACAAGCCCGGCATGTTCGTGAACGTGAAGAAGAACGCGGGCAGCGCGACCACCTGATCCGGGAGGCCGACTGATGAAGATTAAACTTCTGAGGGATGCCAGGATCCGGCACCACGCCGGGGAAATCGTCGAGGTTTCCCCGGCGGAGGCCGGTTTCCTGATTTCCACGGCCAGCGCCGAGCTGATGAAGGCGCCGGAGCGGGAAACGCCGGAAGAGAAAACCAAGCCAGTCCGGGAAACCCGGAAGAAATGAGGCCGCATGAAGGATCCTTTTTCGCTGCTGATCGCCGTGCCGTGCACGGAATACATGCATGCGGATTTCACCAGGAGCCTGCTGAACCTGACGGCGAGGCTGCACCGGGACGGAATCCGGCATGAGGTAGACATCAAGACGGGGACGCTGGTGTATTTCGCCAGGCAGTCTCTGGCCTGCAGGGCCATAAACGACGGATTCACCAACGTACTGTGGCTGGACAGCGACATGATATTCGAAACGGATATCGTGGAGAGCCTGAGGTTCTGCGAAAAGGATTTTGTCTGCGGGGCTTTCCACGGCCGGAGACCACCATATGGAGCCTGCGTATACAGCCGGATGAGGCCGAGGGAACCGCTGGAACGGGTGAAGGAATGGGGAGCAGAGCCTTTCCAGGTGGAGGGCTGCGGCATGGCGTGCACGATGACGGCTTCGTCTGTGCTGATGGCGGTGCAGAACCATTTCGGAACCTGTTTTCAGCCGACGGCGGATTTCGGGGAAGACCTGGCATTCTGCCAGAGGGCGAAGCAGCTGGGGATTGAAATCTGGTGCGAGCCAACGGCGAGAGCCGGGCATATCGCTCATATACCGATCTGGCCGGGAGAGGAGCCGGCGACATGAAGCGGATCCTGATCACCGCACCGGTGAGGCAGGACGCGGACATCTTCCGCGAATACCTGAAGAGCCTGGGGCGGCTGGAATTGCCGGAAGGCTACGAAACCGAAACCTATTTTGTGGTGAACAACTGTCCGGAAGCGATCCGGGAAATGCGGGAATGCGACAAATGGATCGTAAAGGACACAGAGACGTACTACCAGAAGACAGATAACGACCATATCTGGACGCGGGACAACATGGACAGCATGATGAGGCTGCGGAACGAGACGATATGCTACGCGCTGGCCAACGGGTTTGACTACTGGTTCAGCGTGGACAGCGACCTGATTCTGCAGCCGGAAACCCTGCAGATCCTGCTGAAGGCGGACAAAGATATCGTGAGTGAAATCTTCTGGACACGGGCGCCGAGCGGTCGGTGGTGGTGCAACGCATGGATGGAAGACCAGGCGACGGGCATGCCGGAGAAATGGAGGAAGCCGGGACTGTACGAATGCGGGATGACAGGCGCGTGCACGCTGGTGAAACGGCGGGTGCTGGAATCCGGCGTGAATTATGCCAGGATTCAGAACATTCGGAAAGCCCTGTGGGGAGAAGACCGGCATTTCTGCATACGGGCGGCCTGCCTGGGATTCAAACTGTGGATCGACAGCCACGCGCCGGCGACCCATCTATATACAAGACAGCTTTTTGACGAATACATGGCGGGGAGATGAGACAATGTTTGCGGAAGTGAAGCGGATGCTGCCGGTGAGCGGGGATGGATATGATCCGGAGATCGCCATGCAGATCAGGGCGGCGGCGCTGGATCTGTCGCGGACGGCGGAAATCATCCTGCCGGGAGAGATCGACATCAGCGTTGACGCCGACAGCGGCGCAGTGACTGACAACAGCACGGTGGAGGACGATCTGATCATCACGGCGATTGCCACATGGTGCCAGATGCGGATCGGGAACCCGCCGAACTATGATCAACTGCTGAAGGCCTACGAGAGCATGAAGGGCAGCCTGAGGCTCAGCGGGCACTACACGGACTATGGGGAGTGACGGCGAGAATGGAAAAGCTGAGCAGCTGCGTGCTGATCGCCTTCCGGCCGGACGCCCATGAGGCCGGTGGCCGGGCGGAGGAAATCCGCCGGGAAGTGAAGTGCACGGAAAAGGACGTGGGCCTGACGGAATACTACCAGGCTACAGGCCAGGGCCTGAGGCCGGAAATGCGCCTGCTGATCCCCTATGAGCGGGATTACCGGGGGGAGCGCGAGCTGGAATACGAGGGAAGCCGGTACCGGGTGATCCGGAAGACCGGCGGAGAGTATAACGGCGTGCTGCTGACGGTGCAGCCATGGGACGGCAACGCGGCGGAGGTGAACGGGAATGCCTGAGGACTATCTGAGGCTGGAGGCCCTGCTGAAGGCTGTTGGCCTGCCATGCGCGGAAAACGAATGGAACACACGGCCGACGGGCGCCTATATCACCTATGCGCTGGAGTTTGAGGCGGGCGCGGACTACGGAGATGACAGGAAGGTTGCGCGGGCCTGGGCCGGTTCTGTGGATCTGTACGCCGAGAAGAAACGCGGCGGGACGGATCAGCGGGGCGCGGGATACGTGCAGCTGATCGAGGCGGCGCTGACGGAGTGCTGCGGGGGCTGCTGGCAGATGGAAACGAAGGGGACGTGGGAACGCGAAACCGGGCTTTTCCACTACGAATGGAGCTTTGAGGTTGAAAGCTGAGGCGATGGCATGGCGTACAGGGTCATGACGGAGGGGATGGAGGAACTGATTCAGGCAATGGATCAGTTAGGAGAAGCCGGGCGAGGAGCCGCGGCGATGGGGCTGTATGAGGCAGCCGGTGTATATGCTGACGAGGTCAGCAAGGGGGTCCAGGGGATCTCCACAGAACCGTTTCGGTACGCCGCGGGCGGACAGAAGCGGAGACCATCCCCGGAGGAGAAGGCCATTTTGAAAGAGAAAGGCGCAATCGGTATTGCAAAATTCAAGAAAAATGGCTTTTCGTTTGATACGAGCATAGGATTCGACGGAAGCGGATACGCGGATGTAAATTGGAACCATATGCGGAGTACATCGCGCACAAATTACAAGCTAACAGACAACGGGGTCAAGTGGAGCGGCAAAGCTTATCTGAAAATGGGCGAAGACGGACATGCTGTCCGCAACAGAGGGAAAGGCGGGCTGCAAAATGAGAAACCTATTGAAATGATAGCGAACGCGATCAACAGCGGCACAAGCTTCATGAGCAAGGATCCGTTTTTCCGGAAGGCGATCAGCCGCGGAAGAAGTAAAGCAGAGGCGGCTTTTTCCAAAAAGGCAGAAGAGATTTTGGATAAGGCGGCCAAAGAGAATGAATAACACAGGGAGGTAAGAACATGGGCAGACAAGCGGTTGGGATGATG
>CAMNCR010000151.1 GCA_946534455.1 uncultured Clostridia bacterium
GGGGAGGAAAGGAAACATGGAGCAGCAGAGAAAAGCGGATGTGCTTCTGCCCATCCGGATGACACCCGCCTTCCGGGGCGGAAAGCTGACGCCCTGGGGCGGAGAAAAACTGAAAACCGTCTTTGGCAAGCAGATTGAGAAAATCCCCACGGGGGAAAGCCTGGAGGTCAGCTGCATTCCCGGGCTGGAAAGCCGGGATCCGGAGGGCAGGAAGCTGACGGAGCTGATCGACGCGGAGGGGGAGCGGATGGTGGGCCGCTTCGCGGGGCAGCCCTTTCCGCTGCTGCTGAAGCTGATTGACGCCCGGGAGCCGCTGAGCGTGCAGGTGCATCCGGACAACGCGTATGCCCATGCGCATGAACAGGGCAAGCTGGGCAAGACGGAGGCCTGGCTGATTCTGGACGCGCCGGAGGATGGGGAGCTGGTCTACGGCATCGTGCCCGGCACCGACCTGGAGACGCTGCGGGCGGCCAGCGAGGCCGGAAGCGCGGTGGCCCCCCTGCTGCGCCGGGTCAAGGTCCGGGCGGGAGATGTGTGCTATATTCCCGCGGGCTGCGTGCATGCCATCGGAGCGGGCATCACGCTCTATGAAATTCAGCAGTCCTCCGACATCACCTATCGCTTCTACGACTGGGACCGGACGGATGCCCAGGGCCGCCGGCGGGAGCTGCACCTGGACAAGGCGCTTGCCGTGACGGATCTGTCCGTGGCGCTGGAGCCGCTGCGCGCGGAGGACGCGCCCGGGGTGCACCGCCTGCTGGACAGGGACTATTTTACGCTGGATCTGATCCGCACCGAGGGGTGCGAGACGCTGCCTGCGCTGCGGGAATTCGGCATGCTGACGGCGCTGGAGGGCGACGTGCGTCTGGCCTGGGAGGGCGGAGACATGCCGCTGAAAAAGGGAGAAACCTGTTTCCTGCCCTGCGCCTCGCCGAGGCTCCGGCTGGAGGGAACGGGACTTGCGGCGCTGTCCATGCCGGTCTGGAAGGACGCCTGAGCGGACAGCGGGAAAGGATACACGGATCATTCATGAAACACCAGGTGAACGGCAACACGGAGGGCGTGCGGGACGCGATGCTGGCCAGGCTGGACAGCCTGTACGACGTGGTGCTGGAGATGGACGAATTTCTGCCCCGGGAGCTCATGAAGCTGCTGGCGGAATGCTCCTGCCAGCTGAACCGGGAGATCGCGATCTACCTGACGCGGGACGGAGAAATCGTGAACGTGGCCATCGGCACGGACTGCGACGTGGAGCTGACGGACTACCGGCTGCGGCGCAACCCGAGGCGGCTGAGCCGCGTGCGCTGCGTGCACACGCATCCGGACGGAGACGGCCGGCTGAGCGATGTGGATCTGAGCGCCCTGAAGATCTTCCGGTATGACGCGATGACGGCCGTGGGCGTCCGGAACGGGGAGCCCACCTATGTCCAGTCCGCGTTTCTGGACGAGGGCGAGACCGTGCTGCTGCCGGAACCGGTGCGCTGGTATCGCCTGCCGGAGGCGGAATGGCTGGAGCAGATTCTCCGCAGCGACGCGACGGTGGGCCGGGAAGCGGCGGAAACCGTTCGCCAGGGGAAGGAGCGCGCCGTGCTGATGGGCATCGAGAGCGAGGACTCCCTGGCGGAGCTGGCCCGGCTGGCGGAGACGGCCGGCGCGGAGGTGGTCGGCTCCTTCCTGCAGAAGCGCGGGAGACCGGACGGAGCGCTGTTCATCGGCACGGGACGGGCGGAGGAGCTGGCGAGGGACTGCCAGGCCCTGGAGGCGGATATCTGCATTCTGGATGAGGAGCTGACCGGAGTTCAGGTGCGCAACCTGGAGGACGTGCTGCGGGTCAAGGTGATTGACCGGACCATGCTGATTCTGGATATCTTTGCGCAGCGGGCCTCCAGCGCGGAGGGCAAGCTGCAGGTGGAGCTGGCTCAGCTGCAGTATCAGTCCACCCGGCTGATCGGCCAGGGGCTGGCGCTCAGCCGCCTGGCAGGCGGCATCGGCACGCGGGGACCGGGAGAAAGCAGGCTGGAAATGAATCGCCGCCGCATCCGGGAACGGATGACGGAGCTGCGCGGAAGGCTGGAGGAAATGGAACGCCAGCGGGAAATCCGGCGCAGAAGCCGCAGGCGGAATGAGACCCCGGTGGTGGCCCTGGTGGGATACACGAACGCGGGCAAGTCCACGCTGCTCAACGCGCTGTCCGGGTCAGATGTCTATGTGCAGGATCAGCTGTTTGCCACGCTGGATGCGGTTTCCAGGCGGATGACGACACCGGAAAACACGGAGTATCTCCTGACGGACACCGTCGGCTTTATCCGCAAGCTGCCGCATACGCTGATCAGCGCCTTTCGCTCCACGCTGGAGGAGGCTTCGATGGCGGATGTGCTGGTGATCGTGTCCGACGGGGCCAGCCCGGAGATGCAGCAGCAGCACGATACGGTGGAGGAGGTGCTCTCGGAGCTGGGCGCGACGGAGCAGACGCGGATCGAGGTCATCAACAAGTGTGACCTGACCGATCCCGCCCCAAGCTTCCCCGGCGCGGTGCTGATTTCCGCCAGAACGGGGGAGGGGCTGGACGAGCTGCGATCGAGGATCGCCGAGGCCCTGCAGGCAACGCATACGCCGGTCACCTTTCTGATTCCCTTCAGCCGCTACGGCCTGCTGGGCGAGATCCGTCCGCAGGGGCGCGTGATCCGGGAGTGCCACACGGAGGAGGGCACGGAGCTGACGATGATGATGGCGCTCGAGGACACTGAACGCCTGATCCGAAAGTACGGGGCCGGCATCGTCTGCCGGAAGGAGGAGCCGGGGGAAAAAGCATGAGCAGAACAAAGGACCGCATCCGGGAAAGCAATTTACGCTACAGACAGTCCCTGGGGCAGAATTTCATCTATGACGACGCGCTGCTGGCCTCCCTGGTGGAGGCGGCGGCGGTCACGAAGGAAGAGGATGTGCTGGAGATCGGGCCGGGCACCGGCGGACTGACGAAGCCGCTGTGCGACGCGGCGGGGCACGTGCTGTCCGTCGAGCTGGATGAAAGGCTGATCCCGCTCTTGCAGGGCTTCCTGGCGGAGAAGACGAACTTTACCGTCGTTCAGGGGGATGTCATGAGCCTGGATCTGGCGGAGGTGACAGCCGGACTGCGCAGACCCTTCGCGGTGGTGGCCAACATTCCCTATTACATTACCACGCCGCTGATTCAGCGGCTGCTGACCGGCGGGCTGCCCATCAGCCGGCTGTGCCTGATGGTGCAGAAGGAGGTGGCGGACAAGATTCTTTCCGCGCCGGGGGAGGATGGCTGGGGCCCGCTGGCCATCCGCTGTCAGTATCAGTGCGAGCCGCGCCTGGCGATGGAGGTGCCCGCAGCCTGCTTCACTCCCGCGCCGAAGGTGGACAGCGCCTTCCTGCTGCTGCCGGTGCGGGAAACGCCTCCGGTACGCGTGACGGACGAAGCGCTGTTCTTCCGGGTGGTGAACGCGGCCTTCGCGCTGCGGCGGAAAACGATGCTCAACAATCTCTGCGCCACCTTCCGGGTGGAGCGGAGCACGGCGATGGGATGGCTGGAGGCTGCCGGGCTGGACGGACAGATCCGGGGAGAGCGCCTGAGCCTGGAGGAGCTGGCAGGGCTGAGCAATGCCATGGCGGAGAAGACATAAAAAAAACCGGCTCCGTGGGAGCCGGCGCGGTGCGCATCAGGCGGGGGTGAAGGCATCCTTGCCCAGGCCGCAGATGGGGCAGACCCAGTCCTCCGGGATGTCCTCCCAGGCGGTGCCGGGGGCGATGCCGCCGTCGGGATCGCCGACCGCGGGATCATACACGTAACCACAGGGGCATTCGTACTTCATGGCGCAAATCTTCCTTTCCTGCATTCTGGCGCGGAAACCGCGCTCTGTCCTTATCATCATACAGGAAAGGCAGACAGGACGTCAAGGACGGAAAGCTGCTTGATGGGAAAAAGCACTGTGAATGATCCTGAAAAAAGCAGAAAAAAATTTACCAGGACGGGCACAAAAGCCGCTTCTGTTTCGTATAAATGGATGGAAGGCGGAAAAACGCCCCGGAAAGAAGGAAAAGGTATGAAACGAATTGTGATCGGATTGTTCCTGATGCTGCTGGTTCTGACCGGGCTGGCGGTGGCTGAGCCCATGCTGACGGATGGCAATACGGCGGCCTGGATCGGAGAAAATAATTATCTGCTGCTGCAGAATGAAGAAGGTCAGGTCAGGCAGCTGATGACGCCGGTGAAGGATCTGCTTTCCTTTACCGGGACGGATGTGCTCTGCCTGATGGAAAACCAGGATGTGTACGCCGTGAAGCGGGACGGCACGGGAAGCTCCCGCGTGTACCGCAACGCGACGGCGGAGCAGATCAACAGCCTTCGGGATCAGCGCTTCACCCTCACGGAGGGGACGCTGACGGCTTCGGAAATGACGCTGAGCAACAGCGCCGTTGCGGCCGTGACCGATCATCGCTATGTCTATTATGTGATTCCGAGGGGCAGCGGATTCCGGCTGATGCAGGCGATGCTGCCGGAGGAGCTGGATAACGAGAACGGAACGGAGGTCGCGAACCTGAACGGCATTCAGGTGCCCCAGCCCCTGCACATGTCGATCAGTCCGGATTACCTGGTAATCACGGCGGCGGATCACAGCCTGATGGTCATCAGCCTGAGCACGGGGGATACCTCCCTGATGCCTGCCCAGGATGACACCACGGCCGCCGCGGCCCTGGTGCGCCAGAAGCTGTACCGGTATCAGGCCGCGGGAGAGGATCGCTGGACGATGACCCAGGCGGTTTCCATGCCGGAAATGACGGGAAGCAGCGCGACGGCTGTGCCCACTGCGCAGGTGACGCCCGTGCCGACGGCCACGCCGGCCCCGACCGCCGTGCCCACCGCGACCCCGCGGGTCACGGCGGAGCCTGAACCCACCGCCGAAAGCGAGAACATCGAGAAGGGCGCCTCCGGCAGCGACGTGAGAAGCATCCAGAAGCGGCTCGACGCGCTGGGCTATCCGGTGGGCCGGATTGACGGCAGCTACGGCGACGACACGCAGCTGGCGGTCAATCTCTTCTATGATGCCATCGGGGAGAAGGAAAGGAATTACATTACGCCGGAAATGCAGGATCGCCTTTTCAGCAAGTCCGCTCCGGCCTACGATCCCTATCTGGCCCTGGTGAAGGGCGATTCCGGCACCATGGTGCGGCAGATGCAGCAGCGCCTGGCCTCCCTGGGCTATGATGTGGGCAAGCAGGACGGCAAATACGGCGAGAATACGATCACGGCCGTGGCAATCTTCCAGAATGTCATCGGGCTGCGGCTCTCCCAGCGGGAAACCCAGGGCGAGAAGGCGTCCCACGACCTGCTGGAGCGGCTGTACGCGGAGAACGCGCCGACCTACCGCGCCTGGAAGGCCGGGCAGGTGCCGCTGCCTCCGGCTGCGGAGCTGCGCGGGTGGTATCAGCAGGGCGACAACTGGAATTACTATAATGCCGAGGGATACCGCGCCCTGGAGTGGCAGGAGATTGACGGCAAATGGTACTTCTTCAATGATGCCGGCATCATGCTGACCGACTGGCAGG
>CAMNCR010000152.1 GCA_946534455.1 uncultured Clostridia bacterium
TCCTGGCTAACCGGGTGCAGATCGTGGGCTACAGCGATTTTCTGCATCTGGTGGATACCGGCCGCGTGACCGAGGTCTCTCTGGATCAGCAGAACAGCGAAATTCTCTTCATCACCCGGGATGACAGCGGGCAGGACCAGATCTGCAAAACCGCCGTGTTTCCGGATGACGGGCTGCGGACCCGGCTGGAAAACGCCGGCGTCAAATTCAGCGCCCAGATCGCGACGCAGAACAGTCCCCTGCTGAGCCTGCTGATCGGCTGGCTGCTGCCCCTGGCGCTGTTCTGGGTCTTGGGCTCCTTCCTCAGCCGCCAGCTGGGCAAGCGCATGGGCGGCGGCCTGAACGCCATGAGCTTCGGCAAGGCCAACGCCAAGATTGTCGCCGAGAAGGAAACCGGCGTCACCTTCGCCGATGTGGCGGGAGAGGAGGAGGCCAAGGACGCCCTGAAGGAAATCGTGGACTTCCTGGAGCACCCCGGCAAGTACGCGGGCATCGGCGCCAAGCTGCCCAAGGGCGCGCTGCTGGTAGGCCCTCCCGGCACGGGCAAAACCCTGCTGGCCAAGGCCGTCGCCGGGGAGGCGAAGGTGCCCTTCTTCTCCATTTCCGGTTCGGAATTTGTGGAAATGTTCGTCGGCATGGGCGCCGCCAAGGTGCGGGATCTGTTCCGCCAGGCGGATGAGAAGGCGCCCTGCATCGTGTTCATCGACGAGATCGATACCATCGGCAAAAAGCGGGACAACGGCGCCGGTCTGGGCGGCAACGACGAGCGGGAGCAGACCCTGAATCAGCTGCTCACCGAGATGGACGGCTTCGACGGCAAGAAGGGCGTCGTGATTCTGGCGGCGACGAACCGGCCGGAATCCCTGGATCCCGCGCTGCTGCGCCCCGGCCGCTTTGACCGGCGGATTCCCGTGGAGCTGCCGGATCTGGCCGGACGGGAAGCGATTCTGAAGGTGCACGCGAAGCATATTCAGACGGACGCCGGCATCAACATGAACGAGATTGCCCGCGCCACCTCCGGCGCCTCCGGCGCGGAGCTGGCCAACATCGTGAACGAGGCCGCCCTGCGCGCCGTGCGCCTGGGCCGGGAAAAGGTCACCCAGGCGGATCTGATGGAAAGCGTGGAAACGGTCATCGCCGGCTATCAGCGGAAGAACGCGGTGCTCTCGGAGAAGGAAAAGAAAATCGTCTCCTATCACGAAATCGGCCACGCGCTGGTGGCTGCCATGCAGTCCCATTCCGCGCCCGTGACGAAGATCACCATCGTGCCCCGGACCTCCGGCGCCCTGGGCTACACCATGCAGGTGGATGAGGATGAGCATTATCTCATGAGCCGGGAGGAGCTGCTCACCCGCATGGCCACGCTGACCGGCGGGCAGGCGGCGGAGCAGCTGATCTTCGGCTCCATCACCACCGGCGCCAGCAACGACATTGAAAAGGTCACCCGGCTGGCCCGGGGGATGATCACCCGCTACGGCATGAGCGATTTCGGCATGGTGGCCCTGGAAACCGTCAACAGCCAGTATCTGGGACAGGACACCTCCCTGGCCTGCAGCCCCGCCACCGCGGAGAAGATCGACGAGCAGGTCGTCGCCCTGGTCCGGGAGGCCCGGCAGCGGGCGGACCGGATTCTGAAGGAAAACGAGCCGAAGCTGCATGAGCTGGCCGCCTACCTCCTCCAGAAGGAAACCATCACGGGCGAGGAATTCATGAGCATCCTGAACCGTCCCGCTGCGGACGGCGAACAGCCCCAGCCCTGACAGGCGCAGTAACAGAAGGACAGGATCCGCCCTTTCCGGTGGATCCTGTCCTTTTTTTCGTCTTTCAGCCTGCTTTCTTTTTTCCGCTCAGCCTCAGAAGGTCTTCAGCAGCCAGCAGAAGCCGCCGCCCGGAATGCGCACCGCGCCGGCGTCCTTCTCCTCCCCGGTCAGCAGATCCGTATACCGGTTCGGATCATGAATCCAGGCCATCTGCTCCTCGTCGTCAAAGTTGAACAGCGCCAGCAGCTTTTCACCCATGCAGTAGCGCCCCATGCCCAGCACGTGCTCGTTGCCCGTCTCCGGCAGCCACACGTCCGCCTCCGCGGAGAAGCAGGGATGCTCCGCCCGCAGCGTCTCGAAGCGCCGCACCGCCTGGAAGATCCGTCCCTCGGGCGTGTCCGGCCGGGTGCGCAGCGCCGCCTTGTCCCAGTCCATCCGACCCCGGTGCAGATAGCGGCTGTCCTCCCGCTTCATGGGATCCGCGTGATAGCCGTTGTCGTTTTCCCGGGCGATCTCGTCCCCGCTGTAGAGGATCGGCACGCCGCTCAGGGTGAACATGAAGGCATGCAGCATTTCATCCCGGCGCAGCGCCTGGTCCAGCGCCTCCGCGTTTCCGTCCCGCCGGGCTCTTTCCACCCCGCACAGGGAGGCCGTCGTTCCGCACAGCCGCGCGTCCCCCAGCCGGGGATCGTCGTTATACAGCTCGCCCAGGGCAAAGCTGCCCGGCCATCTTCCGGTCAGGAAGTCGTTGAGATACCGCTTGTGCGGAATTTCGCTCTGGCCCAGGCCGGCCAGGAAGCCGTAGTCCAGCCCCCAGCCGATGTCGTCATGGCAGCGCAGATAGTTCAGGAAGGTGTACATCCGGGGCAGGGCGAACACCTGCCGCAGCTGGTGCTCCATCAGGCGCACATCCTTCGTCGCCACCGTGTGCCAGAGGGTGGCCATGGTGGTCACGTTGTACAGCAGATGGCATTCCGGCTTCTGCGGCGTGCCGAAGTAGGGCGCCACCCGGCTGGGCTCCATGACCACCTCGCCCAGCAGCAGCGTGCCCGGGCAGACGACTTCGCAGGCCATGCGCATCATCCGCACCAGGGTGTGCACCTGGGGCAGGTTGCGGCAGGAGGTGCCCAGCGCCTTCCAGATATAGGGCACCGCGTCCAGGCGGATCACATCCACGCCCCGGTTGCACAGGAACAGCATGTTTTCCGTCATGTCCGTGAGCACATCCGCGTTGGCATAGTTCAGGTCCCACTGATAGGGGTAGAAGGTGGTCATGACCACCTTGCCGGCCTCCTCGCACCAGGTGAAGTTCCCCGGCGCCGTGGTCGGAAACACCTGCGGCACCGTCTGCTCGTAGGCGTTGGGAATATCCCAGGTGTCATAGAAGAAATACCGCCGCTGATACGCTTCCTCTCCCGCCCGGGCGCGGCGGGCCCACTCATGATCCTCGCTGGTGTGGTTCATGACGAAGTCCAGGCATACGGCGATGCCCCGGTCGTGGCAGGCCTCGGCCAGCTCCGCCAGATCCTCCATCGTTCCCAGCTCCGGCTGCACCCTGCGGAAATCGCTGACCGCGTATCCGCCGTCGCTGCGGCCCGCCGGGCTCTCCAGCAGGGGCATCAGATGCAGATAGTTGACGCCGCATTCCGTCACATAATCCAGCCGGTCCCGCACGCCCCGGAGATTGCCCGCGAACGCGTCCACGTAGATCTGCAGACCCACCCGCTTCTGATCCCGGTACCAGTCCGGCTCCGCCTCCCGGGCCCGGTCCAGCTCCCGCAGGGCCTCCGGCCGGGCCTGCCAGGCGCGGTGGAGCATCTCCGTGAAGGCCTCGTAGGCCTTCATGTTGTTATGGTACAGCTCGCAGAACAGCCACTTCAGCTCGTCCTCATGCCGCGCAAAGCGAGCCGCAAAGGTCGGTTCCCATTGCTTCCTGGTCATTTTGTCGTTCCTCCCCGCATCTCCGCCAGCGCGGCCCGCGCCGCCTCGATCGCCTCCTGCACCCGCCCGGGCGCCGGCGCACCGGGAATATCCCGCTTTTCGACGCAGGCCAGCAGGCTCAGATCCTCAAACACATCCTCCCCGAAGGCCGGATGGAACCGGCGCAGCTCCTCCAGGGACAGATCCAGCAGCGCCTTATCCTCGTTCAGGCAGTAGGCCACCAGCTCGCCGACCACCCGGTGGGCGTCCCGGAAGGGCACGCCGCGCTTCACCAGGTAATCCGCGCAGTCCGTCGCGTTGGTAAAGCCGCCGGCCGCGCCCCGCGCCATGACCTCCCGCCGGAAGGTCACCGTCTTCAGCATGGCGGTGAAAACCGTCAGACCCTTCACCAGCGTGTCCCGCGCGTCAAAGAAGGCTTCCTTGTCCTCCTGCATATCCTTGTTGTAGGCCAGGGGCAGCCCCTTCATCACCGTCAGCAGCCCCATCAGATCTCCGTACACCCGGCCCGTCTTGCCCCGGATCAGCTCCGCCACATCCGGGTTCTTTTTCTGCGGCATGATGCTGGAGCCGGTGGCAAAGGCGTCGTCCATCTCCACAAACCGGAATTCGTTGGTGTTCCAGAGGATCAGCTCCTCACAGAACCGGCTCAGGTGCATCATGCAGATGGAGGCCGCGGACAGGTAGTCCAGCAGATAGTCCCGGTCCGCCACGCCGTCCAGGCTGTTCATGGAGATTTCCCGGAAGCCCAGCAGCTCCGCCACCCGCTCCCGGTTCAGGGGATAGGTGGTGCCCGCCAGCGCGCCGGAGCCCAGGACCATCACGTCCGCCGCCTCTCCGGCCCGGCGGAAGCGGCGCATATCGCGCAGGAACATCTGCACGTAGGCCATCATGTGATGGGCCAGGGTGATGGGCTGCGCCTTCTGCAGATGCGTGTAGCCCGGCATGATGGTGTGCAGGTTCTCCCCGGCGATTCCCAGCAGGGTTTCCACCAGCTCCCGCAGCATCTCCTCCGTTTCCCCGCAGGCGACCCTGGCGTACATGCGGGTGTCCAGCGCCACCTGGTCATTCCGGCTGCGGCCGGTATGCAGGCGCTTGCCCGCCTCGCCGATCCGCTCCGTCAGCAGGGCCTCCACGTTCATGTGGATATCCTCCGCCTCCGTCTGCCAGGTGATTCTGCCGGCCCGGGCATCCTCCAGGATGCCCCGCAGCCCGGCAACGATCTTTTCCGCGTCCTCCGCGGGAATAATCCCCTGCTCGCCCAGCATGGTGGCATGGGCGATGGAGCCTGTTATATCCTGTTCATACAGCCGCTGGTCGAAGGAGATGCTGGAGTGAAAATCGTCCACCAGCCCGTCCGTCGCCTTTTCAAACCGGCCACCCCAAAGCTTCATCCTGCTCACACCTTTTTCAGCGCGCTTCTGACGCCGCCCTTCACCAGCATTTCCCGGAAGTTCGCCTCAATCTTCTCCGCCAGCGGGGTCTCCAGCAGATTGACGGCAAAAATACGATCATTGGCCAGAATGGGTTTCAGCGCGTCGCCCACGCTGTCCGGATCGCCGAAGCGCACGCCGCTGAGGGCCTTCTGCAGCTCCTCCGCCATCGGATCGGGCGAAACCGCCATCGGCTCTCCCGCGTCGTCCACCGCCAGCAGATACCGCAGCCAGGCCGCGATCGCCAGCGGAATGCCCTCCAGCATGTCCGCGCTTCCGTCGGCCATGCGGCTCTTGATCGTCTCGCCGAAGCGGATCGGCACCTTCTGGCTGGTATCGCAGGCGATCCGCTGCGGTGTATCCGGCATGAAGGGATTGGGCAGGCGCTGCTCCAGCACCTCCCGCAGGAAGCTTTCCGGATTCAGGATGCCCGGGTTGGTCACCACCGGCAGCCCCTCCTGATATCCGATCCGCTCCACCAGGCGCTTCAGATCCGGGTCCTTCATTTCGTCCGCAATCAGGGTATAGCCCAGCAGGCAGCCGCACACCGCCAGCGCCGTATGCAGCGGATTCAGGCAGGTGGTAACCTTCATGCGCTCGGTCTTGTTCACCGTATCCCGGTCCGTCATGTAGACCCCCGCCTTTTCCAGCGCGGGCCGCCCGTTCGGGAACCGGTCCTCCACCACCAGGTACTGCGGAATTTCCGCGTTCACGAAGGGCGCGATATAGGTATGCTTCGCCGTCTGCACCGGCGCCATGTCCGCAAAGCCCTCCTCCGTCAGCTGCCTGAGAATGGCGTCCGCCGGGCGGGGCGTGATCTTGTCGATCATGGACCAGGGGAAGGAAACCTTCGTCTCATCCTCGATCCAGGTCAGGAAATCCTGCCCCGCAAAGCCGTTCTTCACCCACGCGGCGGCGATTTCCGTCACCGCGCCGCGAAGCTTCTCGCCGTTGTGGCTGCAGTTGTCCATGCTGACCAGCGCCATGGGCGCGGCGCCGGCGGCAAAGCGCCTGAGCATCAGCGCCGTCACGATGCTCATGGCGTGGCGGGCATGCGCGGGACCCTCAGCCAGATCCTGCGCCACCACCGGGAACAGCTCACCCCGCATATCCCGCAGGGCATAGCCCTTTTCCGTGATCGTGAAGGACGCCATCTGCAGGGTGGGCGAGGCAAAGGCCGCCTCCAGCTTTCCCCAGTCCTCCGCGAAGGCCGGGGACGCCTTCCATCCCGCCGCCAGGGAGGCGATGACCTCCCGGTCCGTGCCGCCGTCCGGCTTCAGGGAGACCATCAGCGTCAGGGAGTCAAAGGGCCTGTAGATCCGGTCGATAATCTCCTCGTCAAAGGTCTCCGCGGCAATGATGCCCCGGTCCGCCAGACCCGCGTCCAGCAGCCGCTGCTGCAGCCCCGCGATAAATCCGCGGAAGATATTGCCCGCGCCGAAATGAACCCAGATCGGTGCGCGCAGCGTTTTCTCCACCATCTGTGCCCGGTCGTATCCCGGCAGCTTCACCCGCCGTTCCTCCCAGAGCTGTTTCGCCTTCAGTCCTTCATTCGTCAAAACAATCGCCATATGCATCTCCGCACCTTTCTGATATGATCCTCTGTGCCCGCGCGCCGCCTCTCTCCGGGCCTGCCGCGCCTGATCCGGGTTCATCTTATCACGTTTTTTCCGGAAGGACAACCGCCCACCAAAATACACATGAAAAACATTCGGAGGCTTGACAGACGGCCTTCCGTGTGTCTATCATATTCCCGTAAACCGATGAGGGAGAAGAGTATTTTTCTCAGGGTCTGCGCCACAGAGAGCCGTCGGCAGTGGAAGTACGGCGCGCAGCGGGAAAAAGAATGGCCTCCCGAGGGCGCCCTGAACCGCTGAAGCGCAGTATGGGCCGCCGGGGTTCGCGCCCGTTATCCCCGCGACGCGTATCATCTGTGTACGTGGAATGAGATCCCCTGTCCGGTTCCCGGAGGGGGAAGCTGAGTGGCACCGCGGAAAACCCGCCTCAGCGCGCAGAGAGCTCCTGCGCGCCGGGGCGTTTTTCATTTTCAGGATTTTCTTCAGGATGAACTGCCGGATTGTTCCGCAAAAGAAAGGAAGGATTGATCATGAAAAAGCTTCTGTCTCTGGTTCTCACCCTGGCCCTGCTGCTGGGCGCCTGCTCCTTCGCCGCCGCCGAGGCGCAGAGCTTCACCGTCGGCATCTGTAACTTCGTCGATGACGCCTCCCTCAATCAGATCATCGCCAACATCCGCGACCGGCTGGAGGAGGTTGCGCAGGAGCGCGGCGTCACCTTTGAGATCAAGGAGGACAACTGCAACCTGGACGGCAGCGTCATGCAGCAGATCATCAGCGACTTCATCGCCGATGAGGTGGACCTGATGGTCGGCGTCGCCACTCCCGTGGCCATGACCATGCAGAGCATGACCGAGGAAACGGGCATCCCGGTCATTTTCGCCGCGGTTTCCGATCCTCTGGGCGCGGGCCTGGTGGCCAGCATGGACGCCCCCGGCGCCAACATCACCGGCACCTCTGACTATCTGGACACCGCCGCCGTCTTCAACCTGATCTTCGCCGCCAATCCGGAGGCCTCCAGGATCGCCCTGCTGTACAATCCCGCGGAGGACGCCTCCACCGCCCCCATCGCCGCCGCGAAGGCCCTCCTGGAGGAGAAGGGGATCGCCTATAAGGAATACTCCGGCAGCAATATCTCCGAGGTTGTCCTGGCCGCCGACGCCATCATCGCCGATGATATGGACGCCGTCTTCACTCCCACGGACAATACCATCATGGCCGCGGAGCTCTCCATCTACGAGAAGCTGGCCGAGGCGGGCATCCCCCACTATACCGGCGCGGATTCCTTCGCCCTCAACGGCGCCTTCCTGGGCTACGGCGTGGACTATGCGAACCTGGGCCGCGCCACCGCGGATATGATCGTGCAGGTGCTGCTGGACGGCGCGGACATCGCCGCCCTTCCCGTCATGACCTTCGACAACGGCACGGCCACCGTCAACACCGACACCTGCGCCGCGCTGGGGCTGGACTATGACGCGATCGCGGAGGCCTTCGCACCGTTCTGCACCCAGGTGCAGCCCATCACCACCGCGGAGAGCTTTGACGATCTGGGCGAATAACGCGCAAAC
>CAMNCR010000153.1 GCA_946534455.1 uncultured Clostridia bacterium
CCAGCCGGTGCACGCCCTTCTCGCCCCGGAGATAGCCGTAGGCATGATCCCCGCTGACCTCGAAGGTGACGCTCTTGATGCCCGCCTCGTCGCCGTCCAGCAGATCCAGCAGCTTCACGTTGAAGCCCATCTGCTCGCAGTAGCGGGTGTACATCCGGTACAGCATCTGCGTCCAGTCCTGCGCCTCGGTGCCGCCGGCGCCGGCGTGGAGGCTCAGCACCGCGTCGTTGTCGTCGTAGTCGCCCCGCATCAGGGTCTCCAGCTCCAGCGCGTCCGCCTGCTCCTTGAGCTTGGTCAGCGCCTCGCCGACCTCCTGCACCATGCCCTCGTCGTTCTCCTCCCGGGCCAGCTCCATCATGGTGTCGATGTCGTCGGCGTCCGACAGCAGCCGCTCGTAATGCCCCAGCTTGTTTTTCAGGTGGCCCAGCTTCTGATTGACGCGGGTGGAACGGTCCGTATCGTTCCAGAATTCCGGCTGATTCATTTCCTCCGTCAGCTCGTCAATCTGCTCCTTCATATGATCCACGTGCAGCGCTTCGCCCGCCGCCAGGATGCTTTTGCGAATGCCGGTGATGTCCTGCGCGTATTGTTCCAGCTCTAACATTTTCTTTTTCCTCTCTGGTGTCGTTCATGCAAGACCACTTGGTCCGCAAGTCTGGGGCAACGCTTCCCTCGCTCCCCGCAACCTCAATGGTCGCGCAGGGCCTTTGGAGCAGGCCCTGCGCTCCCTTTCGGTTGAGGAACTCACCTCGTTTCCGGCTTCGCCGGACAGCCCACTGGGCTGACACTCGGATCGTTCCCCACAACCTCAATGGTCGCGACTCCGCACTGCGGAGCTCGCTCCCTTTCGGTTGAGCTCGCAGTCGACAGTTATCCTCATTGAGGATTGTCGACTGCTCGCCCATGGCAGTTCTTATACTTCAAACCGCTCCCGCAGGGGCAGGGGTCGTTCCGGCCGACCTTTTCCACGCTCTTGAGGCGGCGCGGCTGCCGGGGGCCGTCGCCCGCCAGGCGGGCCTCCGCGGGCTTCGCGGTCTGCACCCGGTCCGGCGTGACCTGGATCCGGGTCTGATACACCCGGCGCACCGTGTCCTCCCGGATCAGATGGTTCAGCTCCTCGAACATGTGGCCCGCTTCGATCTGGTACTCCGTCACGGGGTTCTTGCCGCTGTAGGCCCGGAAGCCGATGCCGTCCCGCAGCTGATCCATGGCGTCGATGTGATCCATCCAGCGGGTATCCACGCTGCGCAGCAGCATCACCCGCTCCACCTCGCGCATGTCCACATGCAGATCCGCCAGGGTTTTCTCCCGCTCCTCATAGAAGGCGCGGGCATCCTCCTTCAGGGCGCTGATGAAGCCCTCCCGGTCCTCCGCGTCCGCCAGCGCCCGGTGGGATTCCAGGGCGCCGTGGGGCACGCACAGGTTTTCCAGGTAGGCCGTGGCCTCCTTCCAGTCCCACTCCTGGGGATCCTCCCCGTTCATCCAGCGGCCCATGGCGAAGTCGATCACGTGGTCCGCCATGCGCAGGATGCTGTCCTTGACGTTCTCGCCCATGAGCACCCGGCGGCGCTGCCCGTAGATGACCTCGCGCTGGCGGTTCATGACGTTGTCATACTCCAGGACGTGCTTCCGGGTTTCGAAGTTCCGGTTTTCAATCCGCTTCTGGGCGGATTCGATCTGCTTGGTCAGCATCCCGGCGGTCAGCGGCTCGTCGTCCTTCAGGCCCAGGCGGTCCACCATCGCGCCGATCCGCTCGCTGCCGAACAGGCGCATCAGATCGTCCTCCAGGCTGATGAAGAACTGGGTCGAGCCCGGATCGCCCTGCCGGCCGGACCGGCCGCGCAGCTGGTTGTCGATGCGGCGGCTCTCATGCCGCTCCGTGCCGATGATGTGCAGGCCGCCCGTCTTCAGCACCCGGTCGTGCTCCCGGTCCGTCTCCGCCTTGAACTGGGTGTACAGCGCGTTGTATTTGTCCCGGATCGCCAGCACCTCCGGCGCCACGTCCTCGTTGTGCCCGATGGCCGCCTCGATCAGGTCCTCCTCGACGCCCTCCTGGCGCAGGGCGCGCCGGGCCAGGAATTCCGGATTGCCGCCCAGCAGGATGTCCGTGCCGCGGCCCGCCATGTTCGTGGCGATGGTCACCGCGCCGTACTGGCCGGCCTGGGCCACGATCTCCGCCTCCTTGGCGTGGTGCTTCGCGTTCAGCACCTCATGGGCAATGCCCCGGCGGCGCAGCATCTCGGACAGCAGCTCGCTGATTTCCACGCTGATCGTGCCCACCAGCAGCGGCTGGCCCGTGGCGTGCCGCTGCTCGATGGAGGCGATCACGGCGCTGTATTTCGCGGCCTTGTTCTTGTAGACCATGTCCTCCAGGTCTTTGCGGATGTTGGGCTTGTTGGTGGGAATCTCCACCACGTCCAGCCCGTAGATCCCCTGGAATTCCGCCTCCTCCGTCTTGGCGGTACCGGTCATGCCGGCCAGCTTGCCGTACATGCGGAAATAGTTCTGGAAGGTGATGGTGGCCAGGGTCTTGCTTTCCCGCTCCACCTTCACGTGCTCCTTCGCCTCGATGGCCTGGTGCAGCCCCTCGGAGTACCGCCGGCCGATCATCAGGCGGCCCGTGAACTCGTCCACGATGATGACCTGCCCGTTCTGCACCACGTAGTCCACATCCCGCTTCATGAGGTTGTGGGCCCGCAGGGCGCAGTTGACGTGGTGGTTCAGCTCGCTGTTCTCCGGATCGTTCAGGTTGTCAATCCCGAAGGCGGTTTCAATCTTCCGCGCGCCCTCGTCCGTCAGGGTCACGGCCTTCTTTTTCTCCTCGACCTCGAAATGCACCTCGGGCTTCAGCGCGCGCACCACCGCGTCCACCCGGTCGTACAGCTCGGTGCTCTTCTCCCCCTGGCCGGAGATGATCAGCGGCGTCCGCGCCTCGTCGATGAGGATGGAGTCCACCTCGTCCACGATGGCGTAGGCATGGCCCCGCTGCACCAGATCGCTCTGGCGGATGACCATGTTGTCCCGCAGATAGTCGAAGCCCAGCTCGTTGTTCGTGCCGTAGGTAATGTCGCAGGCATAGGCCTCCTGGCGCTCCCGGCTGTCCAGATCGTGCACGATCAGGCCCACGCTCAGCCCCAGGAAGCGGTGCACCTTGCCCATCCATTCGCTGTCGCGGCGGGCCAGGTAGTCGTTGACCGTCACGATGTGCACGCCCTTGCCCGACAGCGCGTTCAGATACGCCGGCATGGTGGCCACCAGGGTTTTGCCTTCACCGGTTTTCATTTCCGCGATCCGGCCCTGATGCAGCACGATGCCGCCCAGCACCTGCACCCGGTAGGGCCGCATGCCCAGCACCCGGTCCGCGGCCTCCCGCACGGTGGCAAAGGCCTCCGGCAGCAGATCGTCCTCCGTCTCTCCCTTCTCAAGGCGGGCCCGGAATTCCGCCGTCTTCGCCCGCAGCTGCTCGTCCGTCAGCTTGCGGTAGGCGTCCTCCAGGGCCATGACATCGTCCACGGGCTTCTTCAGTTTTTTCAGCTGGGCGTCGTTTCCCACGCCCAGAATCTTCTTCACAAACTCCAGCATAGCCGTCCTCATTCCCGCCCGGCGTTTCCGGGCAAACAAATACGCATTAGTATAGCATCAATGCCGCGGCCACGCAAGTTTTTGCCCCGTCTCCCGGGCTCCTCCGCCTTGACAGATCCCCGTCGGACATGAGAAAATCCCCCCGCCGGCGCGGGGGTTTTTCCGCCCGGCTCAGGAATCGCCCGGAGGGGCGGAAAGCGGGAATGCCTGTGAACAAGGAACTGTTTCTCATCGTGGGCCTGGGCAATCCGGGCCCGGAATATGCCCATACCCGGCATAACGCCGGCTTTGACGTCATGGAGCGCCTGGAGCGGCATTACGGCGCCGCCCTGCGCAAAAAGCTGCTCCTCAGCGGGGAAACCGCGGAGATCGCCGAGGGCGGGCGCAAGCTGGTGCTCTGCCGCCCGCTGACCTTCATGAACGCCAGCGGGGACTGCGTCGGCAGGCTCCTCCGCTGGTATCAGTGCCCGCCGGAGCGCCTGCTGGTGATCTATGACGATATCGATCTGCCCCCCGGCCAGATCCGGGTCCGCCGCTCCGGCGGCCCCGGCACCCATAACGGCATGCGCTCCATCGTGGACGCCCTGGGCACCGCCGACTTTCCCCGCATCCGCGTCGGCACCGGGGACCGGCCCGCCGGGCAGGATCTGGTGTCCTGGGTGCTCGGCCATTACGGGCCGGAGGAGCGCGCCCTCATGAGCGCCGCCTTCGACCGGGCCGCCGCCTGCGCCGTGGACTGGGTGGACCACGGCATCGACTCCGCCGCCCGCCTGGGCAACGTAAAGGTTTCCCGTCCCGCCGCCGAGGGCTGATCCGGGCGGGTTTTTCTTGACACGTCCGCTGAAAGATGAGAAAATGCCGCTGGCGAAGGGGGGCTGTATTTCCCCCTTCGCAAAAAAGCGTTTTTGGAGCAGAGAGTTTTGATGAAGTCCGAGAATCCCATTCTGAAGCTGTGCGCCTTTCCCGGCCTGGAGCCGCTGCTGGCGGCCCGGCCCGGCGAGGTCCTGGCCCTCACGGGGCTGAACCCGGCCCTGGCGGCGGCCACGGCCTGCGTGGCGGCCCGCCGCGGCCTGCGCGTGCTGCTGGTGCTGGAGCACGATCTGAAGGCCTCCCGCGCCGCGGAGGATCTGCGCCAGCTGATGCCGGAGGGCGTCGCCCTGCTGCCCGGCGGGGAAATCGATCTGACCCGGGCCACCGGCAGCCTGGAAAGCAGCTGGCGCCGGCTGGAGGCCCTGGCCGCCACCGGCGAGGAGGCCCGGGTGCTCTGCACCGGGGTGGAGGCGCTGGCCCAGCGCATGGGCCGCCCGGAGCCGTTCCGGGCCCTGACCGCGCGCCTGAAGCCGGGGGACGTGTTTCCTCCCGCCTCGCTGACCCAGCGCCTCGTGCGCATGGGCTATGAGCGGGTGAACATGGTGGAGGGCAAGGGGCAGTTTGCCCTGCGCGGCGCGATTCTGGACGTCTATCCTCCTGCCCTGCCCCAGGCCGTGCGCCTGGAGTTCTTTGACGATGAAATCGATTCCCTGCGCACCTTTGACTGCATCAGCCAGCGCAGCCAGGACGATCTGCCCGAGCTCCTCCTGACCCCCGCCAGCGAGGCGCTGCTGTCGGAGGACGAATATGCCTCCGCCGCCCGGCGCATGCGCGAGGCGCTGAGCCGCGGCGACGATGTCCCCGTGGAGCAGAGCCTGCTGGACTCGCTGCCGCCCCTGCCCGAGGACGACGACGAGGATCCGGC